>NZ_JBIWAL010000002.1:154716-245220 GCF_044760045.1 Pseudomonas sp. NPDC098747
ATGGGCTGACAGATGGGCTCACCGATGGGCTCACAGATGGGCTCACAGATGGGCTCACAGATGGGCTGACTGATGGGCTAACAGATGGGCTCACAGATGGGCTCACAGATGGGCTCACAGATGGGCTCACAGATGGGCTCACAGATGGGCTCACAGATGGGCTCACAGATGGGCTCACAGATGGGCTCACAGATGGGCTCACAGATGGGCTCACAGATGGGCTCACACCTGAAAATTTTCAATCTCCGGAGCTCGTCATGAAAAAGTTTCTCCTGCTGCCCCTCGCCTTGGCCTTTGTTTCCAACGCCGCCATGGCAGCCAACTCGGTGGACCTGCGTGTTACTGGCACCATTACTCCTCCGGCCTGCAGTATCTCGATGCCAGGCGGCGGGGATTTCGACTTCGGAGAAGTGTCCATGAACGCAGGTGAGGAAATTTCCCTGACGAATCCAGCGAAAAAAGCTTTGGACATTTCATGTTCAGGTTTAACTTTGGTCGGTATTACAGCGGCGGATAACAAACCAAACACAGAGTCACAAAAACATCAGGATTTATTTGGCATTGGGGTCGACGCCAATGGTAACGCAGTAGGTACTTATAAGATCGCAATTAGCGATTTGCTAGTTAATACTCTTAGCGGCTTCGTTACGCGCAGTGCTGATAGTGGAGTATCGTGGAATGCTCCCAATCCTTCTTCTATTAAAAACAATGCCAGCAGCGTTAACTCTTGGAATAGCTCTGCTAATTCTGCGCCGCCAGAGCAAATCACTTCAGTTTCCCAAAATATTTCTATAACAACCCAAATGCGACCAATAGATACTATCGACACCAGCCAGGCGATTACACTCGACGGTTCGGCCACCATCGAGTTGGTTTACCTGTAATTCGCTGACCAATGAACTTGTAAAGCGACCGGTGCAATGCCGGTCGCGTTATGCAGCACCGCTTTGCGGGGCGGCGTAGTAGCAGGATGGAGCTCCCCCAAAGAACTCCGAACGGCCATCCTGCTGCTACAACGCTCCACCTCCCTTATGGGGCTATGCAGTCACTGAATCGGTCTCGATTGGGCTCCTGCTCATTCAGTGACTCGCCCCACCTAATCGCCAAGCCCTAAACGCCAAGCCTCGCCAGCCAGTCGTACTGATAAAAGTTAATCTTTATTAAGCATTTTTGATTTTTTTCACTCTTGGCCCCTGCGGATGCTCAACGGATGGGCTCAACGGAAAAATTTTCAACATCTCGGAGTCTGTGATGAAAAAGCTTCTCCTGCTGTCCCTCGCATTGGCCTCTGCGACCAACGCCGCCATGGCCGCCAACTCGGTCGATCTGCGCGTTACGGGTACCATTACCCCGGCAGCCTGTAATATCACGATGACCGGCGGTGATTTCGACTTGGGGACCATTAGCGCCAGCGCTTTGTCCGCTAGCGAAGAGACTCGACTTCCGCTGATTCGGGGTAGAACGCTGGAGATACACTGCGCCGGTGCGCAGCAGGTCGGCTTTAAAGCCATCGATAACCGCAAAGACGAAAAATCCAGTTCGAGCAGCTACGGGCTTGGTCGTGACGGTGCGAACAATCCCATTGGCAACTATTATATTCATTTCATTATCTCCTCAGTATTGGCGGACGGTACGGGAGGTAAGTTAAAGTATTCATGGGATAGCGGGAATGATTGGGACACAGCGACGGCCCTTCACGGTATGAGGAATTCAGACGTGGATGTCTACGCATTTGATACTGCCACTTCCAACAATATCGAAGCACCGCTTCCGCTGACCTCCGGCTCTGTCGAGCTGCTGCTAGCCGCGTTTGTCCAGCCGTTAAGCAACCTAGACGCCAGCGCTGAAATAACTATCGACGGTTCCGCGACCATCGAACTAGTTTACCTGTAATTCGTTTTATACCACTGCGTTTTGGGCTATCGCGTGCAAAGCGGTCGCTCAACCGCAACAATGTTTTATGGGGTTAAGTCGTCGCCGAGTTTAAGTTTAATAGCTTTTCATGGGCTCGATGGCGACGTCCCCACCTTTTGCCACACCGCTTTGCGGGGCGATGCCGTAACGGGAGCGCACTCTTCCCCGGGCAGAGCTTCAGCGCCCTCCCATTGCTGCAATGCCCCACCTTGTTAGTCGTTTTATAAGTGGGAGTATATGAACCGTTCAAAGGCGAAGGCAGAATACAGCGTGGTGCAAAATCGAAATGCTGGCGCTGCAATGAGCAAGGCCAAACGATTGCGGACCATTGAGGAATATGCCAAAGCGAACAAGGTGACCATTGCCCAAGCGATGATCCATTTCATGTAATTTCGATATCTGGGCATTAATGGGGCGCAAGGCTTAAGTGGTTGTGCTGATTCGGTTTTTCATCAGTCGGCGCCTCGGCGCCCCACCTAATTCTGTTACAACCTAACCTTTTCTTCTGCTATGGGCACCAACCCGCATTCTGATTGTGTCCGTGCGGTACTGTACCTGGGCCCCTCATGTAACCTCTCGTGGGTTCTTTTCCACGGGCTGAATGTTCAGCACAGCGCCACCATGCGCGCAAAGTCATTCCGGTCGGCACATCTCTCTGCGAACGGGGGAATGCCGCCGCTCCAGTGAGTGCCCGGAAAATTGACCGCCGACGGCACTCGCCCAAAGTAAACACGTCCGAGTAAACAAGAAAGGTAAACACGGAAAGCCGTCTGCGGGCACCACGCGCGCCCTCAACATTTGCAATTCATCCTCCCGCAAACAGAGCACTGCGCTTGCCCAGTTCTGGTAGGTGCTGTGCCGGGCGGCGATCTGCCAGATCACCTGACGACCTTCATGCTCAGGACGCTTTTCGATCCCGGTGTAACCGGCATCGGCACAGACCACGTTCTCTTCCCCGTGCACCAGTTTGTCGACCTGCGTAACATCGGCCACATTGGCCGCGGTGACCACTATGCTGTGCACTAGCCCCGACTCATCGTCGACACCAATGTGGGCTTTCGCGCCGAAGTAATACTGGTTGCCTTTGTTCGTTTGGTGCATTGCTGGATCGCGCTTACCGTCCTTGTTTTTGGTCGAACTCGGAGCATTGATCAGGTTTGCATCAACGATCGTGCCTTGGCGGAGCGACAGGCCTCGGTCGCCCAGATAGCCATTGATCACACCGAGAATTCCGGCGGCTAATTCGTGTTTCTCCAGCAGACGACGAAAGTTGAGGATCGTGGTTTTATCGGGATGCGCTCCAGGTGCAGCCCCGCGAACTGGCGCAAGATCGTCGTCTCGTACAGCGCCTCTTCCATATCCGGATCGATATAACCGAACCAGTTCTGCATCAGATGAACACGCAATATCACCATCAACGGATACGGCGGAAGGCAACCTTCGCCCTTTGGGTAATGCGGCTCAATCAAGGTAATCAAACCCTTACAGGGCACCACCTGATCCACCTTTATCAGGAAGCGCTCGCGGCGGGCCTGCTTACGTTTGCCGGCGTATTCGGCATCGGCGAAGGACATCTGTTTCATTGGAGCTCTACAGTCAGCTTCGTGTTAGGCGGGTATTTCACCAGATTTTGAAGTCTTTTTCAGAGCGTCCCTAGAAACAGCGTACAAAGATTGAATTAGTCACAATACTGCCGACAGCCCGGTAGGCTATTGCTTGCTGAGCTTCTCCTCTACCACCAACGCTACAGTCAGTAGGCCCCCGGGTGCTATCACGCTAAGTACGGACGGGGCATTACTTAGGGAGCTCCCGGCGCTCAATACTTGCTAAAAAGCCCTAATATTACGTCGTGAAACTCCACGACCGAGACAGATAAACCCATCGCAATCACCACTGTTGTTCAACCGATTCGCGCGGAACTGTTAATGCTCCTCAAGAGGACTTGGATACCAGCTCAGCTATTGTGATAGACGGCTCAACCACCATAGAGTTGGTGTACCTATAACGAGCCTCATTCAAGCACCGTTTAGCCTGAAACCGCAGGCATTACCGATCCATAAATGACAATTGTAGATTGGTGATTTTCGACGTTGCTGCGTACGGTTGGCACCGGACGCTAGCGCGGTGTGTATGCCAACAGGTCGATGTTAGCCTTAAGCAGGAGGGGCTGGACTGGCAAAGTTAGACCCTCATGGCCGCGCTAGCCGTCCTTTTTTCATGGATCACCTTTGCTTTGCCCTTATCGCAATACCCCACTTTGTTGCGTCCTTGCGCCGCACAACTCCAAAGGTCGCGTGTTTTCGTCAGGCGCGATCTCTCAATCAATGCTGACCTGCATCCGTCCACGCGAATCACGCTTCGCAGTGAGTCATCGCCGCCCCTTGATCAACATTCGCAGCTTAAATACGCCCAAACCCCGAGATACGGCGTGTTCAGCGAATTCTGTTCTGGCACGACTGATTGCTTTTGACTCTTACTGATTTCCATCACCGGCAGCACGCCGACCACAATAGCCCCTTCAAAACCACTGCTTATTAATGGAGCCCACATGAAAAAGCTTTTGCTGCTGCCCCTCGCCTGACCTTCGCTGCCAATGCCGCCAACTCGGTAGACCTGCGTGTGACCGGCACCATTACCCCGGCTGCGTGCAATATCACTATTGACGGGGGCGATATCGATCTGGGCTCGATCAGCGCCAAAGATCTTTCGGCCACTGAGCGGACCTACCTCCCTACCGTCAATAAAAACTTGACCGTTCAATGCTCCAGCGCAACGCTCGTCGGTATCAATGCGATTAACAACACTGTCTCTACTGATCTGGAAGGCGACGATTTCGGTCTCGGTCAGGACGCTAACGGTAATTCGTATGGTTGGTTCAACATCCAACTGCAGACGCCGACGCTCGATAGCGCTCCCGGGACAGTATTGCGCAGTACCGTCTCAGGTCTGACGTGGGGAGCTTCTAACCCTGATGTGCTTTTCCACGACGCCACCAGCGTAACTTCATGGAGTACGAGTGGAGGCGCGGCCCCGGCAACAGTCACCCTTCTGAATCAGCCGATCGTGATTAAGCCCATTATCTTTCCGGAAAAAACCTTCGATACCAGCAGTGAAATCACTCTGAATGGCTCTGCGACCATCGAACTGGTTTACCTGTAATTCGTTACTATATGTAGCAGTTGAGCGACCGCGTGCAATACCGGTCGCTTCATGCAATACGCTTTATGGGTAACGTCGGCACGGGTTATTGAGTGTTGAGAGAAGGGCTCATGACTTCGCTGGCGACGCCGTACCTTATGCCCCACCGCTTTGCGCCGGCGCGTAGTAACGGGATGATTCTCTATGAGGTGGTCAACTAATTCTGGACACCTCGATAGGTGGTTTTGACGCCATCGCCCGCTCATAAACGGTCGGTGGTAGATATCCCAGTTTCGAGTGCAGCCGCTCGTTGTTGTAAAATTTAACGATGTATTCCGTGATGTTGCGTATCGCCTCCGCATAATTGGCTTAATCACATCGCCAGACCCACTCCATTTTCAAACTCAGGAAGAAGCGGTCCATTGCCGAGTTGACGCTCCTATATCAACAAGATCGAGCCGAATCTGCTAAATCCGCCAGGATTAAAGGGTATAGCTCCCTGACGATATACCGCTTCAAACAGCGTTGGATTTCTTTGGAAGACAAACCTTGCGCTTGCGTACTGCGCTACCGCGATCCGAGTGTGCGATCAGACCGGACGGTGGTTGACGCTGAGCAATCGCAAGCTGCATGGCACTGCGCACCAGCTCAGCCGGCATGTTGGGGGCCATCGACCAGCCCACTATCTTGCGTGAGAACAAGTCCAGCACCACGGCCAGGTACAACCAGCCGCTGCGCGTGCAGACGTAGGTAATGTCAGCCACCCACGCCTTAGTCACCGCTCGGTTTCAAACTGGCGATTCAACACATTGTCGGCGATCGGCGGGTCATGTTTGCTGTCGGTGGTGTGCACAAACTTACGTTTCCAGGCCGAATGCAGCCCATTGGCCCGCATCAATGGACGAATTTTATAAAGGCCTATGTTCATGCCTTGGGCGCGTAACGCTTTACGCAACGGGCGACTGCCGTAACAGTCACCACTCGCGGCAAATGATGCCTTGGGTTGCAGAGACACGGGACAAATCGACGCCGGCACTTCAGCGCACTTGTTGGCCTCATAGAAACCAGATCGGCTGATGCCCAGCAGTCGACAGACATACGCCACTGAATAAGCCTTCTGTTGCAGCTGCCGAACCAGGCAATTCGTTTCATGCCTACGGCGGCGACGCCCCACCTGATGCCGCACCGCTTTGCGGGGCCGCGCAATAAGGGGATGATTCTCTTCTCCTGAAAGAGCTTCAGCAGCATCCCATTGTTACGACGCCCCTCCTTCCCTTATGCGGCTATGTGGTCACTGAATGGGCCCGGAGGGCTCCAGCACTATTCAGTGCTCGCCCCCATTCTAATGCCCAGCTCGCAAACACCAAGCCTCGCCAGCCAGTCGCGCTAATTACGAGCAAACCATTCTCGGAGCATCATTGATTTCGCTTCCGGACCCTGGGTCACGGAGGGGATCACAGAAAATTGCCTATGCGTGGGAAGGTCTGCAGCATGGCGGTGCTGCCGTGAGTTCCTGCACTGGTCATGCGGCAGGCCGACTACCGGAGTCCGAAACTCCGCCCTTGATGCTATGGTTATGAGGGCCTTCGCCCAGCTTGAGCGGCCATCATCTACGGGCGTCAGTGTCAGCGCATTGCCTAGCCGCGCGATACAGATAGGGGGGGGTAATAAAGTGCTGTCCGAAGAATAGAACGCCGCACCCCGGCAACGGATCGCTGCCGAGCAGAAGACCCAGTTGAGCCGCGAGGTCAGCATAATCAGGGAAACCTTCTACCTACATTTGTGCACGGAGGGCTGAGACAACGCTTCTACTCACGTTACTCTCGCCCAGAACACGCCACGTTGCTTATGCGAACGTCAGGACAGTCTGATCCGGTACTTCACCTTTAAGGATTCCCCCCTTGGTATTGACCCGTCACTGCTAGGACACCAATCCTCTCGGCATTTCCATACCGCTCAGGCTACTGCGCCACCCCGGTCATGCGTTAGACACCTGATGGATGCTGTCCGAACCATTGATTGATTGGACGCCCAACGGGTTCAACAGGCAGCGACCGACGTGCTCTACCCAGTCTCTTTGCAATGTCCGCAACTAAAATCACAGTTGACTTCCTTGACTGGCGCGTTCGGACCCAATAACTGCAGTCCTGCGTACTACTCCCTTGCAGAGACGCGACATTTAGTTTGAAATTTGGAAGTGATGGAGCGTTGATTTACTTCAAATCCGCGACTGTCTCGTTACTAAATCCTCAGCAAAAAATGGAGCATTCGACAACTGTCTCGGCTCAAAATCGTAGACCTAGAGACTTGGATAGTCCTGGCTTGAATAGCAAACGCATATACTGCGTAACGAAAAACTATCACCCCGATTCGCCGGCAGTAGAAAAAATTCGCTCTGATTAAATATTTCAGTGGAAGTAGATCTTGACGTCCCCTAAATGGGTTAGCAGGTAATCCTGACGCCATCAATGCAGCATGCTGGTGGGCGCCATTTCTATCCTGCATGGCTATGATCCAGTCTTCCCCTTATGGTCATTTTGAGCGCCGGACCTCACTGATTATGCACCCCAAATCAAAATGATAGCGCTATATCCATAGTGTCGTTTAGCCTGAATCGAATAAATCGCTCATTTTTGAACGCACGACTCCGACCCTTCAAGCGCGAAACATTGATGAACGGTTACGAGAATGGCCTAGGAGAGCTTTGGCCTATTAGGTCACGCAGCTGCCCCTCCATCTCTCCAGCCCCCCGAACTTGACACTTGGCCGTACAAAAATGAACATTGATAATTTCTCTTAATTATTATTGATTTTTCTCACGGTCAGGCCAAACCGATGATGGCTCAAGAAACAACTAATGCATTCGGAGCCCCTGTGAAAAAAACTCTCCCGCTGCCCGTCACCTTAACGCTGTCACCCACCTCCCCAGCTGCGAATGCCGCCGGCCTGCGTGGCGCCGACTCGCTCGCTCTAACACGGCGTGATAGTAGCTTTGCTGGGTGGGGGCGAAGTTAATTTCGACTCTGATTAGTAGAAACTCTAGGCACCGCCGAGAGCCTTCGGCTATGAATTCGCTCTGAAAAAAGCAAATATATTCTATTCGGAAAAAACTCAGTCGCAGTTTGATGCATTGCAAATCGATAACAGGACATGCTAGTTACAAATCAACACTAAAACATTCGATTGGTTTTAGCGTGTTGCAGAGCGAATATCTACCTAGTGCCAACTTGACTTAAAACTGAGAGGAAGACGACTAACAAACACTCGGGGGAGTCGACTCTGAGTACAGGTAGCGGAGAAAATTGATTGTAGAAATAATGGAGTTTTCAATCCAAAACGCTATCCAATTTTATTCACGACTCACACCCGTAAACAACGATCCTGCTGCGGTCGACGCTAGCTTTGTGATTGATCTATTAATCGCGATTACCGAAAACTGAGTGCTAACCCCCTGCGTTATAATCGACGAGCGAGTAACAATTAAATTATCGGCCACCGTCTATTTTTTAACAAGTCTGACGGTCACCTTAAATATCAATCGCGAGATCGGAGGACTGTATAATCGATAAAAATGCCCACGATTTTGACTTGACTCTTGACAACTCACCCTGATCACTCTCAAAACTTAGACCAATGGCTCCTCAAAAAAACAAATAAACAGTCCTGGCAGAGAACAATTCGCCTGCTCAAAAGGCATGTCAAAAAGCCTGCCTCTGGATATATCCTGGAAAATTCTGATGATTCAGCTTGATTTTTACGGAACACTTGTGGCCGCCTCTGTGGTCCTACTACTGGGGCGCGGACTGGTAGCCCGCGTTGGCTTTTTACGCACCTACAACATTCCTGAACCTGTTGCCGGCGGCTTGGTAGTAGCCCTGTTTCTCTTGGCGTTGCGCTATGTCGACATACAAGTTCGTTTTGACTCCTCCTTACAGACTCCTTTAATGCTGGCATTTTTCGCCACCATTGGCTTGAGCGCTGACTTCGCCAGCCTAAAGAAAGGGGGACGCGTGGTAGGTATTTTTCTACTGGCGGTCACCGGCCTCTTGGTCGTTCAAAATGCCATGGGCATTGGACTTGCAAAAGCACTAGGTCTGGACCCCTTAGTAGGCTTGTTGACAGGCTCCATTACGTTGTCAGGCGGCCATGGTACAGGTGCTGCGTGGGGAACGACGTTTAGCGAGAAGTACGGCCTGGCTTCCGCTTCTGAACTGGCGATGGCGTCCGCTACGTTTGGCTTAGTGCTCGGTGGTCTGATTGGCGGCCCGGTCGCCCGTTTACTCTTAAAACGCGTCCAGACACCCGGCCTCGAGCAAGAAAAACCGCGCTTGCCGAAGGGTTTCGAGCAGCCTAACAAAGAACGTTCAATCACACCGTTTTCGTTTATCGAAACGATCGCATTGATCGCTGTCAGTTTGATGGGAGGCACCATGCTCAGTGGCGCGCTTCTTGAAACCGCGTTTGAGCTGCCGACGTTCGTTTGCGTATTGTTCGTAGCCGTCGTGATACGCAACGGTCTTTCGGCTCTCGGCTTGTATCAAGTGTTTGAACGTGAAGTCTCTGTGCTGGGGAACGTTAGCCTGTCGCTGTTCCTGGCGATTGCGCTTATGTCCCTTAAGCTGTGGGACCTAGCGGCACTTGCGCTGCCGTTTTTCATCATTCTGACTGCACAGACGTTAGTGATGGCGCTGTTTGCCGTATTTGTGACGTTCCGAGTCATGGGTAGTAACTACGATGCGGCGGTATTAGCAGCGGGTCACTGCGGGTTCGGACTTGGCGCCACTCCCACTGCCATCGCCAACATGCAAGCAGTTACACAACGTTTCGGCCCGTCCCACATCGCCTTCCTAGTCGTACCAATGGTGGGAGCTTTTTTCATCGACCTGATTAACGTCGTAGTGATCAAGTTATACCTGGCGCTGCCGTTTTTCGTCGCGACCTGAAACTAGACCACTGCACTCGCGCTGGATTCTGGCTAAATGACCAATGGGCGCGGCCTCGAGCAATGGGGACGCCCGTTGGAATTCCGGTACAACCCGTCACCGATCGCACGCGGTCAAAAATTAAGAGACCTCTGGTTTAGGAACACTATCCATGAATATCAAAATATTATTGGGATTACTCGCCTGTGCTGCCCTAACAGGGTGCTCCGATCCGAAGGACTTCAAACTAGGGTACGCGTACAACCCTATTACTGATGACGCGCAGCTTAAAGCCGCCATTGCCAGATTAACTAAGGAGGAACAGCAATTGTTTGGCGGTTACGCAGTGCGATCTATAACGGCTGCGGCCTTTGGCAAGTCTGTCGAGTCCGTGCAAACCATCGGTGAAGCTATCTCGGCGCAGCGGCATTGGATAAATGAACGCGGGCATCGATAAAATTTACCGGCGTTTGCCTCTCACCAACTGTAACGCGTACAAGCATGCAGCCGCCCCCCCCCCCCGCGGGAAAATTTAATAATCCAACTTTCCTATATCGTTTCGGACACTGTGTTTTAAACTTTTTAGATACGTTTAATAATTTTTTCAGAGCTTCCACGCCGACGTTTCAAACTTTAGGCCCCTTTCGCTACAATCAGATCCTCTCTGACGCCTTTTACCCGCAGCAATTAAGACCAAACAGCGCACGGTCGCCGCTGCCTTGCGAATGCTCAGGCCTTTCGTAATGCGCCCCCCCCTTGATCTACCGGGCACCCTTTGGACAGATCACGGCCTTCGTTTCACCGATGTCCTCGGATGACGGCGGCTCCAGGCGACGCACGCTCCGACCTCTGAAATAAATTTCCACAGTAAACGCCTCGCCGCCATCCGCGCGGAATGTGAGCTATTATCTTGGAGCATTCTTGATTTTTCTCGTTGCCCGTCACGGCGATGAATGGACTCAACGAAAAATTTCAATCGGAGCCCATCATGAAAAAGCTTCTGCTTCCCCTCGCCTTGGCCTTCGCTTCCAACGCCGCCGTAGCCGCAAATTCGGTAGACCTGCGCGTCACCGGCACCATTACACCAGCAGCATGTAACATTACGTTGCTTGGAGGAAACATCGATTACGGCGAGTTGGATTTTCAGAGTGTATCCAACGGTACTGCCGGCATCGGCCAGAACGTCTTTCGCTCGTTAAATATTACCTGCTCTGGCTCTACTCAGATTGCTTTTAAAGCGATAGACAATAGACAAGACTCTGTACCTGCAGGCGAAACTCGAAGCGCGGCATTTGGCTTGGGCTTTGATAATTCTCAAAACCCAATCGGGATTTACCTGCTCGATATCACTGGAAACAGTATTACCACTGACTCCGTCGCTGGCGCTATCGACTATTCCGATGATAACGGTGTTACCTGGCGGGACTGGAGCGGAGTGCAAAATTTGGTAAATTACAATAAATCTCCCAGACTTTATGCATTTGATTTGCCGAGCAATTTAGGTGGTCAACCGTTGCCAATCATGAACGGCACTGTCGAATTCAAAGCAAATACGGTTATAAAAGCAAACTCTCTTGACAGCAGTACCGAAATAATCATCGACGGCTCCGCAACCTTCGAATTGGTTTACTTATAACTCACTTCAAACCGGTGAACGTATTGAGCGACGTTACCGCATTTCGGTCGCTCAATCGCAATACTGGTGTATGGGCACGTCATCACCGAATTTAGATTTAATAGCTTTTCATGGGTCCGATGGCGACGTCTCCCCTCCTAAATCCGCGTCATACACTCTCACTTCAAGAGGCCCGCACCGCCTAGACTGTTCGGACGACCTTCGCCCCGGCACCCCGGCAACTGCATGAACTGGCCCCTGCCAAACCGGACACTTTTCCCCGTTGAATTGATGCCGCTGCCAAGCACCTAAATCTCGAGATGAACGGTAGTTCAGCGCGCTGGGCGGATAATCCTCGTTGTAGCGCTCGAAGACAATCGCCAGCGACGCTGTTTCCCAGCCAAGTTCGGGCATGTGTGCGACGTAGTCCTGCCTTCGTTTTCGTCGAAGCCCCCAGCCATGCCGGTGGGTCAGTTTTGCACCGGTACTGACAGGTAGCGGCCTTTCTCCTTTAGCCAGCCAACGGCAAGCGGCTGTTCAGCTCAATCAGCTGTTGGTTATACTGCTCAACCAGCGCGCTTTACTCCTTCGACTGCCAGCATTCCAATCCACCAGCCTCCAACACGTCCCGGCAGTAACCTTTCTGAGCTTGAACCGAGAGGATTTCGTTTGCGATCAGTTGCTGATAGTGATTCATCGGTGTATTCCGTGCCGCCGCATCAGAGCCGACGTGGCGGGTGGCTCAATCATGTAATCCAGCAAATGCTCGGCCTGCGCGTCAGTAACTTCTGCATAGGCCTCTTGGGGAGTAATCCCGTAATGAGCGGAGCTGGATTCAAGGATCACGGCTTTTGTCCTGCTGTCGATCATTGAAAGAAACTGTACGTTACGGTTGGTCATTGATCATCCCTTGAGTAGTGAAGTAGCCCGGCGAACCGGGGGTGTCAGAAATTTTGTGTTCGGGCATAACATGAGTAAGAGGTGCATGTATGCCAACCAAAAAGAAACCTGTTCTACGCGAACTACCGAAAATACCCATAGAGCTGCTTGAGCAGTTCGGCGGCCGGCTGATGACCGCTGAAGCCATCGAAGACGCCTCAGCAGCCTTCAAGAAGGCTTTGATCGAGCGAGCCCTCAATGCCGAGCTCGGTCATCACCTGGGCTATCCGCCGGGCGCGCAGCGCCCAGAGGATGAAACCAACCAGCGTAATGGCAAAAGCGGCAAAACTGTTTTAAACGGAGGATGGCCCGCTCCGGTTGGATATCCCCCGCGACCGGGATGGCAGCTTCTCGCCCATTCTGATTCCCAAGCACGAGCGCCGTTACACCGGTTTCGACGACAAGATTATCGCCATGTATGCCTGAGGAATGACGGTCAGAAAAATCCGCGCGTTCCTCTCCGAGCAGTACGATACGGACGTTTCGACTGACTTCATCAGCTCTGATACCGACGAGGTCATGGCAGAGATCGGTGCGTGGCAACAGCGGCCGCTGGAACCGATGTATCCGGTTATTTTCTTCGACGCCCTGCGGGTCAAAATCCGCAAAGAAGGACTGGTTCGCAACAAGGCGATCGACTTGGCACTCGGTGTTCTGCCTGACGGCACACGCGATATTTTCGGCATCTGGATCGAAAATACCGAGGGCGCTAAATTCTGGATGAAAGTTTTCAACGACCTCAAGACACGCGGGGTTGAAAATGTACTGATCGCGGTGACTGATGGGCTCAAAGGTATGCCGGAAGCCCTTGGTGCCGTCTTTCCAGACACCACACTGCAAACCTGCATCGTTCATCTGATCCGTAACAGCCTTGATTACGCGGCCTTGGATAAGCGGCGCGAACTGGCCAAGGCGCTTAAACCTATTTATCAGGCAGTTACCGCCGAAGCGGCCGAACAGGCGCTGGATGCGTTTGAAATCGGGCCATGGGGCAAGCAATATCCAACGGTAGTAGCTGCCTGGCGACGGGCTTGGGAGCGAGTGACTCCATTTTTCGTTTTCCCGCCCGCGATCCGAAAAGTGATATACACGACCAACGCCATCGAGAGCATCAATGCTCAGCTACGAAAGATCATCAAAACTCGCGGCCACTTCCCGACCGAAGATGCGGCAACAGAACTGATCTGGCTTGGGCTGCGCGAATATCACTGCAAATTGGGGATCAGCGGCCCATGACTGGAAAAGTGCAATGAATCAATTTGCGATTCTGTACGGAGATCGATTTATCAGGCCTACCTGGTAAAAGCACGGCCTGCCTGGCGGCAGGCCGTAACCGGCCCGCACACAAAAAAATTGACAGTCCCGACGAAGCGGGCAAATGGTTGTCGTTAGTACAACTCGCCTCCCTTGACCTGCGCTGGCGCGCAGTGATGCTACTCAGAAGTTTCTGTGGCATGTCGGCACGAGGGACGACTTACCCAACGCCAGTCCCAGCGGGCCGGTGCTGGCAGGTTTCGTTGGCAATCCATTCGAACCCGGATTCGCCTTCGAGGCTTCAAGCCCCACCAATTGCTTAACCCATCCCGGCAATATTCTTGAGGCGAGTGGAAGCGATGTAGAAGAGTTCGCCGCCCTCGATGCGCGTCGCGCCGGGTGGATTGATCGACGGTTGTTGGGCGCCTTTGGCGCGGTAACCGATAAGCGTGGCGTTGTGGTGTTCTTTCATCTGCACATACAGATCGCCGAAACTCGCCGAATACGTCTCCGGCAATTTCATCACGTATTGGGTAGCGCCTTGGCCTACACACAGCAATTCATTGATAACCACCGACGAACCCGGGTCCTGAGACGCGCGCACCAGCATTTCAATTGCCATGCTCGACGTGCATTCCAGGCTCGGCGCGTAGGCACTGGCCAGCGTGGCGACTTCACTGTCATTGAAGTGAGCGACCACATGCCCTACCGGCCTCAGTTGATTGACCGCCAGCACGGTGGCCAGGGTCAGGTCGTCCGAAGGGGTGCGCACCAGCACGCGCTCGGCACCGGGCACGCCTGCGCGTAACAACAGTGCCACAGAAGACAGGCTTTCCCCTTTGATGAAGGCCGCTTTGCCCGGCAGGGGATTTTCTTCTAAGGTGCAATCGCAAATGACGATCAGGTTGTCGTTGGAGGTTTCGTCCAGCAGCAAAAGTTCGATGACCCGCTCGCTGGACGCCCCTTCCCAGCCGATGAGCACCGTGTGCCCGGTCTTGCCGGTGTAATCGCCTTTGCCTTTCATGCCTTTTCTCCATGCATCGATGACACTACTGGTGGTTTTGCCGATAGCTGCCGTCAGCAGCGCAATGCCCCCGAGCATGACCCAGGTAGCCACGAAAATACGGCCCGCCGAGGTTTGCGGCGACAGATCGCCATAGCCAACGGTGAGCGTGGTCGTGAGGTAGAAGTAGATAAACGTGGCGGCGGTGGTGAGGTGCTGTTCACCCAGCAATGCCAGGCCCAGCCAGGCCGTGGTCAAGTGCACGGCTAACATAATGATCAGTCCTGCCCAGCCGAACCGGTGGAAGAGCGAAGAAGCGTACATGCGCAGTATAAGAAAAATCGACATTTCGTCCCTGATTCTGAGAGGGCTCATTCGTGGCGGCGTATCGCCCGGGCGTCTGCATGCTCGATTGCAGCTACCGGGCGGCATCAAACCTGCTGCGTGACGTATATGAACCGTTGAGCCCGTCGATTATGACTAGCGTTCCGATAATAACAAAGGGAATCCGGTTGGCGCTAAAATGGGCGAAGGGACGACTGGCGAAGCCCGCGACAATTGGCGAGATGGTGGTGCTACGAATTTCCTTCAACGTTTCTCAGTCAGTATTTTGAACGTCCAACTGTCGCGCCCAGGTCAATGCCCAGCATCCGAGATGCATCGAGCACCACTCGTTCTGCATGGCAAGTATCAGACATTTGGATAGGTCGTTCGCCACCTTCAAGTGGCAGGCCTGCTGTTTGCCGAATCTTCTTAATTGCAAAGCGCATGCAGGCCGCACTGCTTTGCAGGCAGCCTAGTGAGACAGTGAATTGCTTACTGGGCGCGTGATACTGCATTAACAAATTTCCTACGTATGGGCCGGGTCGGTCGCAACCCAGCATTTTGCGCCGTTGTAGTCGTCGCCGCCCTCGGCAATGAAGACGTGACCCGCCTCGTCTACGGCATACACGCCAGGGCGTTCGTGGGACGCATCACGCAACGAACTCTTCCAGCCATATACCGAGCCTTGCCAAACCGATACGACGCCAGCGCTGTGTTCCCGGTTGCCTTCTCGCCGCCGAGTGGCGGTTGCGCGTAGCACTTCGATAAACTGACTCATCGTCGTATTTTCCCTTAACTGGTGGCCTGCTCGGGTGCTGCTGTGGAATCACGAAGATTCGACCGTAAGCGCTCCGCTAGTTCTTTGCACGTCAGCCCGTCACGTCGTCCCAACTGTCACAGCTCCAGCTCCAACCGGCGCATCTGGGCAGCGTCTTCAAACACCATGTACAACGACTCGGTGTCGAACGTGCGCAAGGCGCGCAGGGTTTCCACGCCCAGGACAAACCCTTCGGCGCGGTCGGCTGCACGGGTACAGTCGGTCGCCGTGCGTGCCTGCTCGATGGCGGTCAGCAGCTTATCGGCCTGAGCGCGCAAGGCGGTCGGCAGCTCGATGGCTTCAAACAGCGGACGCTTAGCGGTACTCATGCTATTCATTGATCAAATTCCTTTAACTTTGCATCAGCGCAGTAACGGTGTTCCATAACAGCCACTTGAGGGCCGCACCGAACGAAAGAACACCAACAATGAACAGTACGTAAAGCAGAACTGGATGCCGCCCTTCAGCGCGAGCCTTGCCGAACAGCCAGAAAACAATGGCGGCGACTGGCAGCAACAAAAACGCGTAACGCATCGGTTCACCACGTCCCCTTACCTTCGTACCGCCATGAGGGGTATGGCGACGCACAGGCCGACGGCGATTAGTGCGGGTACAGCCTGTATTTTGGTGTTTTCTGTGTTGACTGAATCTGTTCCTATGTCCTGGGCCCCGGCTCGTGAGGGCCGGGGCATTGGGTGTTTCTCGTATGCGAGAAGCGGTGTACCTGTGAATTCCTGCAATTCACGCTAGATGACGCATGCCCGCCGTTTTAGCGGCCTCACGATCAAACGTCACGAGGTAGTCGCACCCTGTCGCATGTGCGCTGCGCTCGATAAGGCAATCTGCAAAGTCTGCATTGGCGCTGGTGAAACGGCGCAGCGCCTGCCAAACGATATCGGTGCGCTCGACAGTCAGCTCTTTGGTTCGCAGCAGCGTATCTATTACATGGACGATCTCCCCTTTCGAAGAGGCGTAACAAGACTGGAGAACCCATACCAGCTCAACGACTGACACCATGGCGATAAAGCCCGGGGAAGCAACAGACAGCGACTCAACGAGATCTGTCGCTTTGGCTGATTCCACAGGGTCATCCTGAGCGACATAGCGCACCAAGACATTGGTATCCAGACCAATCATCGAGCGCTCGCCCCTTGCACAGCGATAGCCACGTTCATGTCCTCAATACTTACCGGTGACGCTGGCTTGCGAACCAACCCTTTGAGACTCTGAACAGAGTGAACAGCCGCCATGATGGCGAACTGGCCGTTCTCCAACTCAACAAATTCGATGCGATCCCCTGCGCCTAGACAGAGTGACGCCCGAACCTGGGCCGGGATCGTGACCTGCCCTTTAGAGGTAACAGTCGCAGTAGCCATGAGGACACTCCTGTATGTTTTCGATACTCCTTACATTATAGTAAGGCGTCATACAGAGCAACTGATGCCCCCGTTGTTAGGGCCGTTCCCCTTAACTGGCTCACTGCAAATTCGGAGTATTTGCGGGGGCTCTACGGGGCATTAACTGGCGCGCACACCTGAGAAATCATTGATTATCAATCGCGCGTTTTACCGAAGAAAAGCTGCCTAGACGCTAACAATACTAAGCGTTGATGAGCTGATGTTGAAAAGGGAATCCAAAAACATGTTTTTGACCATTGGCGAATTTTATGATCGACCCGTTCAGAGATCGCCCCACTGCGCCGCCCTGAAATCAACACATAAGTGCGTAACCCCGGATTTACCGGACTCACACTAAACTGATAGGAAACTGCGATTAATTTTGCCTTTTCTGTACGACTGGATGGCCCATTGTGACTTCAAAAAAATTCTCGCTTGCTACAGGCGTAAAAGCAGAATCTAACCGCTACGCGGCGATTGTTGGCCTGGGAGCGTCTGCTGGCGGTCTTGAGGCATTAGAGGTTTTTCTGCGGAGCATGCCGGTCGATTCTGGGTACGCCTTTGTGGTCATTCAACACCTTAATCCGGCCCATCCCAGTTTGCTTACAGAAATTTTGGCCCGCTCCACGAACATGCCTGTTCAGGAAATCAGTCATCGAGTGCGGGTCTGCGCCAACCAGGTGTACGTCATCCCGCCTAACCACAGCCTCTCGGTGCAACAGTCGCGATTATTGCTCAGTCCGCTGGAGCACCCGTCGCCCCAGCGATTACCAATAGATGGATTCTTTAGTTCACTGGCCGAACAACAAGGACCGAGGGCCGTCGGCATCATTTTGTCCGGTACTGGCTCAGATGGCACTCAGGGCTGCCGCTCAATTCTTGAGCATGGGGGCCTAACACTGGCGCAAACGCCGGACGAGGCAGCCTACAACGGCATGCCAACTAGCGTTATGAAAGCCGGTTACGCTAGCCAAATACTACCTGTGCACAGCATGGTTGAAGCTCTGCTGGAGCGAAGGCGGGCTAAATTAGACGATGTTGCTGATATTCCAATCGTTGACACGGCAGGCTTTCCCCAAATCCTGTCGCATCTGCGTCAGGTCACCGGGCACGACTTTACCCAGTATAAACGGAGTACGCTGATGAGACGTATCGAGCGTCGTATGCAGCTGCACAGAATCAGTGATGCGAGGGCCTATGCCAAGTTTCTCGACAGCCATCCTGAAGAAACTCGCCTCTTATTCAGCGAGGTACTGATCAATGTCACCCGTTTCTTTCGCGATCCGGAGGCGTTTGTGGTGATGAAGGGCCTTATTTTGCCAAGCTTGCTGGCCAATAAGCCACCAGACTATGTGTTCCGGGTTTGGGTGGCCGGCTGTGCTAGCGGCGAAGAGGCCTACACGGTAGCCATTCTATTGCATGAACTGATGGAACAGCATCAGTCGCAATTAATCGTGAAGTTCTTTGCCACAGACCTAGATGATGATGCGATTCGCACCGCTCGCTACGGCTTGTACCCGCTCAGTATCGCTCAGGATGTTTCGGCAGAAAGACTGCAGCGCTACTTCTATCAGCAGCCAACGGGGTACCTGGTCAAAAAAGAAATTCGCGAGATGATAGTGTTTGCGGTGCAAAACGTTATCAAGGACCCTCCATTTACCCGACTAGATCTGTTGTGTTGTCGCAATTTGATGATCTATCTGGGGCCGCAGTTGCAGATGCGTTTGATTCCGACCTTTCATTACGCGCTCAAGCCTAACGGCGTGCTATTTTTGTCGCCCTCGGAAAGCATCGGAAATCATGGGGCCTTGTTCACCTCGTTGCACCGCAAGTGGAAGTTCTATCAGGCCCATAACCTCCCCATCCCGAAAATCATGACACTCAACAGCCCCCTGTCCTGGGTGCCGGAGCGTGTCAATAAATTACCGGATCGCGCTGAAAAAATGACCAAGGAATTCAACGTAGTCGAACTGACTCGACGCATATTGTTGCAAGACTTCGTCCCGGCGTCAGTAGTCACCGATTTGCTGGGAAATATCGTCTACATTCATGGAGACACCGGCAATTACCTACGTCCCGCGCCGGGGCAGGCGACGTTGAATATCATCGACATGGCCCGCGAAGGCCTACAAATGGATTTGCGTAACGCGATACGTCTGGCTGTAGACCACGGGGAACCCACTCTGCATCGTAAAGTGAGCATTACCGGGAATGGGCTTACGCGTGACATTCACTTGAGCGTGCGTCGGCTCTCCGAAAGCCTTCAGGGTGAGCGCCTGCTGCTGATTAGTTTTGGCGAGCCGTTATTGGATTATGTCGCTGCTGGGGTTGAGCTGAAGCCCGCTTCCCCCGCCACCCTGCCTCATGAACGTATCAAGGTACTGGAGCGGGATTTGACGTATACCCGCGAGAACCTTCAAGCGTCCATTAATGAACTTCAAAACACCAACGAAGAACTGAGTTCGACGAACGAGGAATTGCAATCCACCAATGAGGAACTGCAATCATCCAACGAAGAGTTGGAAACCTCACGAGAAGAGCTCGAGTCGATCAATGAAGAACTGGTGACGGTCAACGCCGAACTGCAGGACAAAATCGAGCAGTTGGGCGATATGCAGAATGACATGAAAAATTTTCTCGACAGTACTCACATAGGAACTATATTTCTTAATGCGCAGCTGACTATTCGACGCTTTACACGGGATGCAGCGAAAATTTATAGCCTGATTCCCAGCGATGTAGGCCGACCTTTAGCCGATATTACATCCTGTTTGGATGGCACCGATTTGCTGGTTCCCGCCCAACAAGTGATCGATACGCTGATTCCCTATGACGTTGAAGTTTGTACCACTTCTGGCAACTGGTTTCTGGCACGGCTATTGCCTTACCGAACCTTCGACAACGTAATCGACGGTGTTGTGCTGACGTTTCATGACATCAATACCCGTGTCGCCAATGAACTAGCTACCCAGGCTGCTCGGGAACTGGCCGAGGCGATCATTGATACGGTGATCGAACCGTTACTGGTGCTTGATGACCAATTGCATGTGGTCTCGGCCAGTCGGTCCTATTATCAAAACTTCCCCACCACGGCCACGGCTACAGTGGGCCTCACACTCTACGAGTTGGGTCACGGACAATGGAATATTCTCGCCTTGAGGGAGCAGTTAGGAACCATCCTTGAGGGGGACACCAGTTTTGAAGGCTTCGTTGTGGAACAGGAGGTTCCCGGTTGCGGGGTACGTACAATCACGCTGAATGCACGGCGTGTAACCGGGGCAGGCGCACGACCACACCTGATCCTCCTGGCCATGCAGATTAACCCTCAAACGCCCCGAGGCCCTCATGAGCACCGAGCCTACTGATGATGCTAAGTTATTGAGAATTAAGGCAGAACAGATGGCAGGCAGCGCTCATATTGATGACCGTCAGGCCGTTCTGCTGCACGAACTGCAAGTGCATCAGATCGAGCTTGAAATGCAGAACGAGGATCTGCGCGCGGCGTATACCGCGCTGGAAGCCTCTCGTGACTCGTATCAGGATCTTTACGAGCACGCTCCCGTGGGATATTTGACGTTGGCGGCGAGCGGTGTAATTAGGGCGGTCAATCTGACGGGAACAGAGCTGTTGGGGCAGGTACGTGAACGGTTATTGGGGCGGCGCTTCAGCGCCCGGATCGCGACTCAGGACCGCGAACGTTGGCAGCAGGTGTTCATGCGAGTTTACCGCGACCATGCACATCATGAATGTCATCTGACACTCGTGCGTGCCGACGGTAGCCATTGGTACGCGCGACTGGATTGTATTCAGCCCGACACCGCAGACCGCTCAATGCGCATTACGTTGACCGACCTCAGCGCACGACAGAAAGTCGAGGCGCGCTTGGTGCTGGCCGCCAGCGTATTCACTCATGCCCGAGAGGGCATCATGATCACTGACCCGGCGGGCAATCTGATCGAAGTCAATGATGCATTCAGCACTATCACTGGTTACTGTCGTGCAGACGTGATTGGTAAAAATCCGCGTATTCTAGCCTCTGGCATGACAGAGCCCGCGCTCTATAGCGAACTATGGCGCAGCTTGCGGAAGAGCCAGCATTGGCAAGGCCAAATGTGGAATCGGCGACGCAATGGCGAGATATTTTCTGCACAGCAGACCATTACGGCGATCCTCGACTCCGAGGGCGTTGTGCAAAACTATGTGTCGCTATTTACCGATGTTACAGAGCGGCATGAGCATCAGCGTCAGTTGGAATACATCGCCCATTATGATCCGCTGACCCACTTACCCAATCGGACTTTGTTCGCCCAACGAATGCAACAAGCCATGAGCGTAGCTCTGCTTCAAGGACGCAAAGTAGCCATAGCCTATTTGGATCTCGACGGTTTTAAGATCGTAAACGATGCCCTTGGTCACGAGACAGGCGACCGAGTGTTGAGTACGATCGCTCAACGCATGAAGCAGGCGCTACGCGAAGGCTGCACCTTGTCCAGATTAGGCGGCGACGAGTTTGTGGTGATCATCATCGGGCTGGAACAGATTTGTGACTGCGTGCCGACCTTGGAGCGTTTATTGGCTGCTGTCGCCGAGCCCATGCAGCTCAACAGCGAATACATCCAGATTTCCACTAGCATTGGCGTTAGCTATTTTCCCCAGGAGGGTGAGGTGGGCGCGGATCAACTACTGCGTCAGGCTGACCAAGCCATGTACCAGGCCAAGTTGGAGGGCAAGAACCGCTTTCACTTCTTTGACGCCCAGCATGACTTAGACCTGCGCGGGCACAACGCCCGGCTGGATCGTTTGGATCACGCTATACGTGACAACGAGTTGGTGCTGCATTACCAGCCCAAGGTGAATATGCGCACCGGCGAAGTGGTAGGGTTTGAAGCATTGGTGCGCTGGCAGCACCCGGAGCAGGGATTGGTAGCTCCAGATCTGTTCTTGCCCCTGATCGAAGGCAATCAATTATCCGAAGCCATCGGCGACTGGGTCATCGAGTGTGTACTGATGCAGATTGAAGCCTGGTTGAGCGTCGGGTTACGGATACCGGTTAGCGTCAATGTTGGCGCTCGGCAGCTGCAACAGCCGGACTTTGTTAGCAACTTGATCAAACGCTTGAACATTCATCCGCAAGTCTTACCCTCGCTGCTGATGATTGAAATTCTCGAAACTAGCGCGCTGGAAGATATAGAGGGAGTGTCTGGTACGATCAGAGCCTGCGCAGCAATGGGCGTGCGTTTTGCGTTGGATGATTTCGGTACAGGTTACTCTTCATTGGCCTACCTCAAACGTCTTCGGGTGGCTCAATTGAAGATTGACCGTAGCTTCGTCCAAGCCATGCTCGACGACCCGGAAAATGACTCTATCCTGCAAGCTATTCTTAGCTTGGCCAGCGCCTTCAAACACGAAGCGATTGCCGAAGGTGTAGAAACCGCAGCTCAGGGAGCGCGCTTACTGCAGTTAGGATGCGAATTGGGTCAGGGATTTGGCATTGCTCAACCGATGCCGGCTGAGGCCGTGGTCGACTGGATGGCCCAATGGCAGCCTGGATGCCTGTGGCAAGAGCCAAAGGGAACTCAATCAGTTAATAACTTCGACTGATGGGGGGCTGCACAGCTTTAGCCTGGTCATTCAGTTGTTTTACCAGCGCCTCGCCTGCTTCCGTCAGGTCGTAGTCCCCGAGAGCATGAGCAACCAGCCCGAGCTTTGCCAAGGCTTTGCATGTACGTTCCCGAGCGGCATAAGTCAGCAGCCCATGGACGCTGAAATCGTTCCCATCCCCACCATCCTCCAACTTTATGAGTACGTTCTGCATCGGCTCACTGAGCTTGGTAGTCAACGCGGGGATTTCCTCAGTACCACTAGATGTGGTGTCGATCGGATCTGCCGGCGACACAGGATGTAGTGTTGCGGGATTTCCCCTTACTCAGGACTACAGATACGGTGCTGTTCACACGACGCATAATCTCGTCCTCTTGCCTCTGCGAACTAGCTTGGCCAACTCCGCAGATCTACCGCGCTGACGATGGTGGCGACTACACCGTATTTGCGACCTTGCTTACGGAAGAAGTCGAAGACTTCCAGTTCGTCCGGATCGAGCATCGCGAAGACTCAGCCATTCAGCCTGAGTGCTTTCCGAAAATCGGCCATCACGCAGTGTTACGCGTGTCGCTATCGCGGTCTATTGCTTCGACTTGTTCTCGAAGATGTCCAATGACTTGAACCAAAATCACAGCACCAACCCAAGATAAGGCCACCTGTACAGAGCATTTTTCCAGCGCTCAGCCCGAGCTTCTTTTGAACTGGCCTGCCTTTTCAGGTGTGACCGGTTTAGCAAAATTTACCCATGCGCCCCGACAGGCCGGGGCAAATTCATGCGCTGACGGCAGGTGACGTCTAGGCTGATTAACGGTGGTGTGTTCTGTATTCACTCCGGAGAAAAACCATGTCCCTGTCCATTCCCGTTTATAACGCTCAACAAATCTCAAGGGCAGCGGACGCCTTCAACGCATGGCTACCGTGCCCGTTTCGTCGAACGGCGTTGCTCGGCTGGACAGAAGCGACGTTGACGTTGTGGGCGTTGACGCGACAAGTTCGCCCGGATTTATCCGACGGGTTTGTACTGGCAATGGCTCGCAAACAGTACCGCGAATGGATTGACGGAAACGGCGAATATCAATTAGTGGCGCCCATGCCGCGACAGTCGGCCACTCAGTCGGCAAAGGGTTAATAATTTTCTAACAGCATCCAAAGGCGGCGGGTAATCCGCCGCTCACCGCCGTTTCATCAACTAATCCTTGGGCGGCGAAAGTCTGGCGCGGGGAATCTCATTGCACTTCACCCCGGCTCATTGCGCTTCACCCCACTTTGTTTGCCCTAATACCGTGAAAGTCCGCGATAGAAAAACTAACTCAAACGGTGATGGTACGGACGATGCGTGCCAACTACTGACGAATAATTTGGTGTCGTGATGACAGCAATAAAAAGCGGCGCACGAAACTCATAATGATTCAAAGAACCGTTTGTTTAAATCGACCAGCACCATGACTGTTAACTTTCACGGCATTCAAGTGACCGAATGTGTGTTGCTTAATGTCAATCGTGCGCCACCTGTAAGTCATACTGAGTCGCCATTTTTTATTGGCGAAGATACGCGACCACTCGGCATGTTCGCCGCTCTGTAATTCATTGAGGCATACGTCCATGGTGCGGATGGTCGGTATGTATTGGCGGTCCCCGGTGTACCCTCCTTTCCGGGTTAAATCAATTGACGCGCATCGGGTACAGAGCCGCCGCGTGTGGGATCAGATAGGGGGGGCGATAGGTCGGGAGGTGTCAGGGCAAGTTGCCTGCTCTGGAGTGTCCTCGATACGTCGCCTGTTGGCCCATCTGAACGAGCCCCAGTGCGCCTTTGATAACAATTGATGCCTGTTAGTGGGGGCTGCGCAGGCTGACAAGGCGCTGTACTGCGACATAGACGCCCCGTGGGGGGCGAAAATGCTTTTCGGCGGCAGCGAACATTTGAGCCTTTTTGATTCTGCTTGCCATCAGTCGAGACGGATAATAAGCCCGTCGTAGCACACCACACTCAACATCACGGAACTTCTTCAGGAGGCCCTATGAAAAAATTTTTACTGCTGCCGCTCGCTCTTGCTTTCGCGTCCAACGCCGCCCTCGCTGCCAACTCGGTGGATTTGCGCGTCACCGGCACCATTACCCCAGCAGCATGCGATATTACTTTGACGGGGGGGGATGTGGATTTCGGTTCGCTTAAAGACCTAAGTAGCACCGAAGAAACCAGCTTTACATCCCCAACTAAAGATTTGAACATTCTATGTTCTGCGCCAACGCAAGTTGGTATTAAAGCTATCGACAACCGTCAAGGTACCAATACTGGCCGCGCCTTCGGTCTTGGCAAGGACTCTGCTGACGGCAAAATCGGCTCCTATCATATTGATTTGAGAAATAAGACGGTTGATGGCTCTGCTGGCCAGCTGACTCGAAGCACGGATAGCGGTACAACATGGACTAAAGTGGCTGACGCCATGGTTAACCCCGCACCGACGGAAATTATTTCGTGGGCGGCTACAGGAACAGACGCTCCAGTGCCGGTCACTTCAGTTACTCAACAGTTTGAAATTGATCTCGCTATCGCTCCGACTAGCACGCTTGATACCAGCACCGATATTACGCTTGACGGCTCGGCCACTATCGAACTGGTTTACCTGTAATTCGCTGACCGCTGAACTTGTTGAGCGACCGGTGCAATGCCGGTCGCTTAACGCAACACCGCTTTGCGGGGCGGCGTAGTAGCAGGATGGAGCTTCCCCAAAGAGCTCCGAACAGCCATCTTGCTGCTACAACGTCCCACCACCTTTATGGGGCTATGCAGTCACTGAATCGGTCTCGATTGGGCTCCAGCTCATTCAGTGACTCGCCCCAACCTAAACGCCAAGCCTCGCCAGCCGGTCGTACTGATAAAAGCTAATCTTTATTAAGCATTCTTGATTTTTCTCACTCTTGGCCCCAGCGGATAATGGGCTCAACGGAAAATTTTCAATCTCCGGAGTCCGTCATGAAAAAGCTTCTCCTGCTACCCCTCGCCTTGGCCTTTGCTTCCAACGCCGCCATGGCTGCCAACTCAGTTGATATTTCCGTCACCGGCACCATTACACCTAACTCCTGCGTCATTTCGCTGTACGGGGGGGATTTCGATTTGGGGACCATTGCCGCCAGCGCTTTGTCCGATAGCGAATTCACTCGCCTTCCCACGCTTTGGGGTAAAAGGCTGGATATACTCTGCGCCGGTCCGCACCAGGTCGGTTTTAAAGCCATCGATAACCGCCGTGACGAAAACGGCGGCACGGGCAGCTTCGGGCTGGGTCGTGACGGTGCGAACAATCCCATTGGGGATTATGTTCTTCATATGAATGAGACCACAGCATTTACGAACGGTAAGTTAAAGGAGTCATGGGATAGCGGGAATTCTTGGGAAGAAGTGTCGCGCTTACCCCCTATTAATAATCGCTCCACGGTGGTCTACGCATTTGATACCGCCACTTCCAGCAATACCGCAACACCGCTTCCGATGACCTCCGGCAATGTCCAGCTGTTGTTGAGCGCGACTGTCCGGCCGTTAAGCGAACTGGACACCAGCGCTGAAATAACTATCGACGGCTCCGCGACCTTCGAACTGGTTTATCTGTAATTAGGTTAATGCCTTAGTTACTTGAGCGACCGCGTGCAATACCGGTCGCTTAACGCTACACCGCTTTATGGGGTAACGTCGTCGCTGAGGTGCGTTTAATAGCTTTTTCATGGCCTCGACGGCGACGTGACCCCGCCTTTCATTTTTATGGGGCTAAGTGGTCACTGAGTGGATCTCGATTAGGGAAAAGACTTTGCTGGCTGATGCCCTGAGGCAGACATACTCCTTGTCAGAGCTGCTTGAAGCACTGAGCTTGGCCCGAAGCTCCTATCTCTATCATCGAGCCCTAATGCAGGTCGCGGATAAATACACCGAAGTGCGTCGCGCCATATGCCCGGCGTCGGCCCGATCACCGCCAGCCTGCTGGCTGTCGAAATGGGAAACGGCAAGTAATTCAGATGCAGTCGTGACTTCGCCGCATCCATAGGGCTGGTTCCCAGACAGTACAGTACGGGTGGCAGGTCTAACTTGAAGGGGATCAGCAAGCGAGGAGACAAGAGCCTCAGGTGCCTGTTGGTACAGTGCGCCAGGGTTTATATGCAAAGGCTCGATAGTCAAAAAGGGGCACTGGCTGCTTGGGTGCGCTCATTGCTTCAGCGACGACACTCCAATGTCGTGGCGTGCGCTCTGGCCAATAAACTGGCGCGAATTGCCTGGGCAATATCTGCTCACCATACAGTGTTTGAAGCAGGGTCAGACGCTATGGCGGCCTGACCCTATTGTTGTTGCAGTACCACGAGGCACCTTCAGGTTTTGCGATAGCTGAAAAATGGATGACGCGAACGGCACACCGGCCTGGCGAAGAACCTGACTTATGAAACGGCTTTAGAAGCCGCTCCGGTTTTCAGGATTGCCAGGCGCGACTCTCATCATGGCGCGGGGCATGCCTCATACAGACGCCGGATAGATTTAAGCAAGCCAACCACTTCACCCGTTAATCAGCATTGCAAAAATGGGGGTGACCATAGATTTGATTAGACCACTACAAATCATCATCAACGTCAGCCCTACCATCCGGTAAAGTCTTAAGCGTGAAGCGCTCATGCTGCGTCAGACAAGAGAGCGATTGACGTCGATTAACCACAGCATCAGGGTTCCAGGTTGTTCTCGACACGCTTTTTTTTAATTTTTTTTGATTTCTCTTAACGTCTGCCGACGCAGAAAATGGATCCATGCAAACAACGTTGCTTATCAGTGCGTAGCGATAGCACTTTTGTAGAAAACCGTTGCTGATCGCCCTTTGCGAAGCGATGTAGGGATTGAAGGAAATCTCTCGTGTGAGACGCCCCCACTTATTCCAGTCACTACTTAGCCCCTTTTTATGAGTAACATGTGTCGCTTGTCGGTACCAGTAGCCAGTCGCAGATTGCTTTGCGGGGTGCTGGGGCCATTGAATGGAAAGAGTTCGAAGCTCCCGGTCCGTTCAGTTGCCACAGCCCCCACCCTATTTCAGTTTTAGCTTTGTGGTTTGCAGGCAGTGTGGTGATTGAACAGTGCTTTGTTCAGATTTTCATCTCAAATTGAGCGTGACATTGCCTTACCTTTTCTTATTGTGATCGGTGGGAAATCAACGGTACGCTATACATCCACACTTGTAAGTCAGCTTTGCGGGGCCGCTGTTGCCATTTGATGGATCTCTTCGCGTGAGACTTCCACCCCATTTTTTGGCAACAGTACCCCACCCCCTCCTCCCCCATGATGCGCACCGAGTTGCATTAACCTCGACGCAAATATCCCTCGCTGCGTTTCCACGCCCCGCTCAACCTAGCAACGCCCGACAGTGTTCGACGCAGCGCGCTCGGTAAAGCAATCATCCGATCTCAGTCTCTCATTGGGCTGGCTAGCTCGTGTCGGCACCTTATGACCAGACGCTCAGAATCGATTCATCCGCAAAAAACGCTCAATACCAGCTCTGCAATCTCTATCAACGGGTCTGCACTCCCGAACTGGTCTATCTGTAATTGTGAATAGCGCTCAACCGCCAGCACGCTCTCCGCTGCCTTGCGCACGCACTCAGGCATTCCCTGATACGCTCGTGTAATCCCTGATAAACATAACAGCCCTGTACCGTTTTGAGTGTGCCGACAGCACATGTACCGCTTAGCATGGTAAACGGCACCCTATCGGTACACTCAAAACGGTGCATGACGTTGGTCTGTTGTGTGCGCTTTATGGCGGCGACCTATAGACGGTCAAGCCGGGTTTAGAGGTTTGGATACGCCTGACGACCACCTTCGCCCTTCGGGTAATGCGGCTCAATCAAGGTAATCAAACCCTTTCAGGGCACCACCGGATCCATCTCTATCAGGAAGCGCTCACCGCGGGTCTGCTTACGTTTGCCGGCGTATTCAGCATCGGCGAAGGACATCTGTGTCATTGGGGCTCAACAGTCAGCTTCGTGTCAGGCGGGTATTTCACCAGATTTTGAAGTCTTTTTGAGAGTGTCCTTAGGTGGGCAGACAGCACATGCCGATCTGTCGGTAGGGTCAGGGCTAATCGTCCGCGCTGGTGGGTCGTCAACGCATCGCCTATTGGTCGGTTTGAGCGAGCCACACCATGCCTTTGATAACGATTGAGGTCTGTCAAAGCGCGCTGAACAGGGCGAAGAGGCGCCAGGCCCTGAGATAGAAGCCTTGGACGTGAAAAAGAGAGTTTTTCGCCGAGACGTGCATTTGAGCCTTTTTGATTTTGTTTGCCATTAGTCGAGGCGGACAATGGGCCCAACGAAATAACCTAAACTCAACATCACGAAACCTCTCATCTCAGGAGCCCCTCATGAAAAAGCTGTTGCTGCTGCCCATCGCCTTGGCCTTCGCTTCCAACGCCGCCATGGCTGCCAACTCGGTTGACCTGCGCGTTATCGGCACCATTACCCCAGGGGCATGTAACATATCTAGTAGTAATGGCGGTGAGTTTGCATTTGGCGAAATCCCATTCTCTAGTTTAAATATCGATACAAGTACAGTCGTCGACGCTCTTCAAGCGGACCTAAGTATTGCTTGCTCAGGTCCAACGCAAGTAGCAATACGAGCTATGGACAATCAAGCTGGAACGGCTATGGGTAGCGCTAGCAGCACTTCATATGGTTTAGGGATAGATAGCCAAGGCGCTCCAATTGGTTACTATACGATCATGAATGACAATGCACCACTCTTAGACGGCTCCGGTGTAGGTATAGAGCATATTAATAGTAACGATGGAGGCCAAGCATGGACTCTTTTAAGCAACTTCTCGCATATGTCACACGATGGCGATTTGTATTCATGGAGCAACGGCGATACGACCCCGCTACACGTGACGAACGTAACTCACCCGCTCCATTTGGAGCTGACTATCGCACCTACTAACTCCTTGGACGCTAGCTCTGAAATTACTATCGCCGGTTCCGCCACTCTCGAGCTAGTTTACCTGTGATTCGTTTTATTTGGCCTGAATTCAGGTGGCTTCGTAGTTGAGCGACAGCTTTGAATTCTGGTCGTTCAAGGCAAAATCTCTTGCAGGGCGATGTTGTTATTGGAGGACATTTTCCCGCATGAGACGCCCCCCCCCGTATTCAAATAGTTAAAAAGCTCCACCTTATTACTCCAGCGATTAAGTAAGGGGGCACGCCAGTTATTCGTTCACAAGTTGGTTTGCGGGGCGCTGTTGTCAATGAACGGAAAGAGTAAGAGACTTTCTCATTCAGCGGCTACGGTCCCCGCCCAGTTTCAGCTGTACCTGTCAATGTTTTACGGGGCTGCGTGGTCGTTGAATGGTGCTCTTCCTGAGAGGTCCAAACCTCGGCTACAAGCCCATCTATTTCCCGTCATCGTTGAGTCACGGTTTAATGCCCACACTCTGCAAATACGCTTTGCGGGCCAAAGCAATCATCCGATCTCAGTCCCTTATTGGGCTGGCTAGCTCGTGTGGGCACCTTATGACCGGACGCTCAGAATCGATTAATCCGCAAAAACGCTCAATACCATCTCTGCAGTCTCTATCAACGGGTCTGCCACTCTCGAACGGGTCTACCTGTAATTCGTGAATAGCGCTCAACCGCCAGCACGCTCTGTAGGGGCGATGCGCTCATTGAAGGATCCTGAGCAGGGTTACGATAATATTCAGTGACTACGGGCGCTCCCTCCTCCGATCTCAACATCCACACACTCTACTCACGGCATGTCGTCGCGCAGATCTGAATTAAAGCCTTCGCGCCGGATTCACGGCGTTCTGTGGCTGATTATTTTTGATCTCTATTGATTTTCCTCATCTGCAGCAGGCCGGCAATATCAGGTACATCGAATTACTTACCTCATGATGGAGCCCCACATGAAAAACCTTTTGCTACTGCCCCTCGCCTTGGCCTTTGCTTCCAACGCCGCCATGGCAGCCAACTCAGTTGACCTACGCGTTACGGGTACCATTACTCCGACAGCTTGCGATATCTCGCTATCCGGTGGTGATTTAGATTTTGGTGATATCTCAAGTCAGGAAATGAACCAGTTATCGCATACGGAACTGCCCACGCAGAGCGGTAAAAGCCTGATTATTGCCTGCTCCGGCGCGACGTTGGCGGCCTTTAGAACCGTCGATAACCGCAGCGATTCGAATGACCCAGTTAATGGAGCATTGGGTTAATATGGCATGGGGACAGATAGCCAGGGTGCCGCAATTGGCACATACTTCCTTTTTGCCGCCGGCACCTCCACCGTCGACGGCAGCACCGGGAAAGTTTTGGCTTCCAATGATGGCGGCATCAACTGGAGGTTAATGCCGGACGGCGGGTTCGCGCCCCATAATTTAGGCGAGATTTATATCCAGGTCGCTGGCCCTAACGATACCCCTGTACCGTTTACCAATGCCTCCACGCCGATTGAGATCCAGGCAATGATTCAACCGATGAACACTCTCGATACCAGCACCGACATCACCATTGATGGTTCCGCCACTTTCGAACTGGTTTATCTATAATTCGTTTTATTGCTTAGTTAGTTGATCGACCGTGTGCAATACCGGTCGCTCACTTGAAACATCGCTCTATGGGGTAGGTCGCCGCCGAGGTTAAGTTCAATAGCTTTTTCATGGATTAGACGGCGATGTTTCCGACCTATCCCCCCATGCCCCCTCGCCTCAAACACCCCGCCACGCCCTCAGGTAATCCCTGATACACGCAGACAATCCCGAGTAAACAGGCCAGAGCCTGTACCGTTTTGAGTGTGCCCAACACTCCCTGTACCGTTTAGCCTCGTAAAACACGACATATCGGTACGGTTTCAGCCAATAAAACCGTCCACTCAAACGGTACCGCCTGATCTATACCTAAATCGTCATTATTCGGCAATTTCTGATTGCTTGAATGAAAGCGTCCCTAACGGCTTCCACAAGTGACGTGGACGGCTGGTGCAATCCTCCGCCAGCAGGCACGAGTCAGTTCTAGACCGCCGCGAATAACACTGACTGACCAGGATCAAACGGGTGGCGGTGACGAGTTCGACTTTGGTGAACATCGGGTACAGAATTTAACTAGCACCTCGTCGACGCGGCGCATTCGCGTAAGTTGGACACAGATACGCAAGGCCATCGGCGCTAGGTACGGACGGACACTTCGTCTGCGAATACATCAGTCTCAGGTCAATCTGTCCATTTCACCCTCTGGTGCGGTCAAAAAATATTTCTGATACCTATTAACTTCTCTATAGATCCAAGGTAGCGGTCGATTGACACCGCCTTTTGCGGGTGGGGGCCGATACTGTTATTCAGCCGTGCTGAAGCTCCAAGGCAGTAGCGCTTCGTAGTCTTCGACAGTGGTGGCAAGCGGCAGTGCCTTGAGCGAGTCAATGAGGTACCGATAAGCATCCACGCCGTGGGCCTTGCAGGTCTCAATGAGCTAATACAGATTGGCACTGGCGTTCGCGCCGGCCACGGTATCGCAGAAAAGGAAGTTAAGTCGACCGATGACGAACGGCCTGATTGCATTTTCACAGGCGTTGTTTGATATCGGCCAGCTCCCATTCTCCACGTAGCGTATGAGCTTGGGCCACTGGCCATGCAGGTAGTGCAACGCCTTACCTGTCAACACCGGTACTGACGCTTACCGAAGTCACTCCCAGGCAACACCGTGTGCAAGTGCTGTAGCAGCATTGCCTTGATATGATCCAGCAAAATGCTTGATTCTGCTCTGTACTAACAATTTGGCGTTGCACTGAAGTTATTTCACGCGTGCTGGCCTCGAGGGCGAATAACTTTCCGATCTGCTGAAAAATCAGTTACCGGGTGATCAGCACGCTTGTCTTTGGGCAGGGCTTGCTCAGCCTCTATCATGTAGCGTCGGGCGTGCGCCCAGCAGCCACGATGAACAAGCTAGTAGACTGGCGATAGTCTCGTAGGGGGCATAGCCGTCGCTCATCAACACAGAGCCTGGCATGATGCCAGCGTAAAGCACCTGAGCCTTTGCAGTGTTACGCGTCGGACTGTATGTAAAAAGTCGCACGGGTGGCCCAGAGCCATTCATCTGCGCCCAGAGGTAACTTTTACTCTGGGCTGACTTCCCTGGTTCTTTGAGGTACCTGCACCGTGGTTTCATCGCCGTAGACAACGTCGGCATCCAACAGGTGATCGCGCAGCAGATTGATGATTGGTTGTACCGCTTGGCCCACACGCACCACACTGGCGGCCAGCGTCCCCCGAGAAAGCACCCCACCGAAACTCGCAACAATGCTGCTTGACGGTATAACGGCAGCGCGTCACGGTACTTGGAGGTAATACTTCCAGGCGAGCGCTGACTCAGTCTGCACGCCTTTGGGGCTGATACGGGCCGGGGCGGGAGCGACCTTGATTGCGCCATCGCAACACGGACAGGCGTACTTCACACGCTGATGTTGGATGACGCGAATCTGCTGCGGCACGATATCCAGATGCTCGCTGATCTCAACACCGATTTCGGTCAAAGCATAGCCGTCGCGCGGGCAGGTGCGTTCCGCTTCTGGCAATTCGTGGCGAATGGCTACACGCGGTAGTGCAGGATCGAGCGGCTCGCGGCCAGGCTTCTTGCGCTATGCGGTCAGCGCGGCGGTTGCGAAACACGTAGACCGCCTGGGCAAAAGAGTCGAGTCTCAGTGATTGCTCGACCAATGCTGCCAAGCCGTTGATGCTTTTGCGGAAGTCGACGCCATCCCGATGCAGCCAGACCTTCAGGCCTTCGTCAAAGCGCAACATCAGATTGCTCCAAGCGCTTGGATCATAGCCGATACCAGGCCAGCATCGTGCTCGCCGCATTCGAGCCGGATGGTCACTCCGTTGGAAAGCTGCGCCATCAGGTGTGTTGGCTCTACAGCAGGTCTTGATGGATTGGCCATTTCGGGATAGACCGAGGCTACTGCGATAGGCGCCGAATAAATGGAATTATCGATGCTGGTGACGGGGACAAACACTGAGACCGGCGAACGTGCAGATTTTCCGCCCCATTTGCGCAGTTGGTTTGCGTTGATCCCCGCCCGCAACGCCATGTAAGAAATGGATGCACCGGGGTTGTTGGCAGGCCGCAATGAGGCGGCGCTTACCATCAGGCTCAAAGGTCCGCTTGCCATGGCCTCCGACGTTGGCGACTTTGAGTGTAGGTAGGTCTGGTCAAGAAAGGTCATTATTGCGTCCGCAATTATGGTTGCGGACGCAATCGTGTCACCTGCTAAAGGGGACTGCTAGGACGTCGATTCTCATGCACTTACAGAGCTCGGGCTGCCACCGTTTGGATGTTCGCCAAAGTAGAGGGCCGCCACACAAAGCGGTGATACAACCCAAGTGGCGAACTCGCCCCTGCCGTGCAATGCGTCCTGTTGAAGGAGGTAGCAGGGTAAGCGCATGAACGCCAAATTCGAGAGGTAAACTGAATAGCTTCCAGCCCCAAACGGCTCCATTTTCGACGGCAAAAAAATGGCTTTTATAAATAGATCAATTCGATGGTGGCGGAGCCGTCCAGCATAAAATCCTGAGTGACGTCCAGAGTGTTAAGCGGGGCGATGACAGGGTCGGCAATCACCTCAACCATGGCTGTCGAAATTGGCAAGGGCGCGCTCCCTAAACTATCGGTCCACGAATGCATGTAAAACGCGCCATTTTTCAGAAAATTTTCACTGCTCCAACTTTCACCAGCATCAGAACTAGATGACGCATACGCCGGCCCCCCATTGAGGATGTGTCCGCTTGTTGCAAGATAATATCCACCAATGGCATTGCCAGAAGCATCTCGACCCAGTCCAAATAAGCTTTCGTCGTCAACAAGGCTGGAAGACGCCGTGCCTGAACGGTTGTCGATGATCCCTATTGCAACTAATGCAGGAGCAGAACATGAAATGCTGAGTGTCTGACGCATGCTTTGCAAATCGTTATAGTTAGCGGCTCGCAGGTTGGCGGCACTGATGGAGCCAAAGTTGAATATGCCCTCGCCTGTTATAGCCATGGAGCACGCGCTTGGAATGACTGACCCGGCCATACGTAAATCTATGGCACTTAAAACGTAGGTAGTGCGGGTGGCCAACAACAGAAAAATAGGCAACAAAATCAAACGTTTAAGCAGTCGATGGAACACAAAAAATCCTTTGCACGATTAAGCCTTCGTCTATGATGCCTCAGTTTGGAGGAGCTAAACAAGTAATCGACTGCGCCGTCAGGGCGTTGGTCAAACGAAAATTCTGATGATCCGGTCATGCCCAAGGCAGAACCGTTTTCCCCCACCATGAGTGGTTAATCCTTTTATCGCGTAATCGCAATAGAGTGCCAAGCCCACAAGCTGCGAGTACCTTCGCGCAACACTGTGGCCTTGAGAATCGCTCGCTTGGACCCCGCGAAGACTATTCGTCGTAGGGAAGGCCTGGATGCCTCCCGCGATCTGCAAGGCGCCGGAGGCGTCCTCCTGCCGTTGCCGCACCACTGCAGCAGGTGCAAATCGTTTATACGGTCGTCGACCTGGCCATCGTTGATGAGCGCGACCGACGATCGATGGGTCGCCCAGACCTGACTATCGCCATCGACGGGTTCACGAGTTGTGTGCTCGGCATTGTGGTCGCGCTGGAGGCGCCGTCCGCAGTCTCGGTGAGCCTGTTCGCTTAAGCATGCCGCCTGCGACAAGCGCTTTTGGCTGAAAGGGTCAGATGTGGAGATGGATTGGCCTATGAGCGGTAAGCCAAGGCAGCTCTACCTGGACAACGCGGCTGAATTCAAGAGTGAAGCGCTGCGCCGAGGCTGCGAACAGCATGGCATCCTGCTCGACTATCGACCGCCTGGGCAACCGCACTATGGCGGCATCGTGGAACGGATCATCGGTACGGCAATGCATAGAATCCACGACGAACTGCCGGGGACAACCTTTTCCAATCCCAATCAGCGCGGAGAGTACGCCTCGGAGAAAATGGCGGCCCTGACGCTGCGCGAGCTGGAACGATGGTTTTCCCTGGCGGTGGGGACCTAGCATTCCTCGGTGCACGCTAGCCTGTTGCAACCGCCGGCTACACGTTGGGCTGAGGCCATTGCGCAGATTGGTGTCCCCGCCGTTGTAACCCGACCTACCGCTTTTTTGGTCCATTTCCTACCCGTCATCCGCCGCCCCCTGACCCGAACCGGCTTTGTCACCACATTCACTACTATACGACGCGCTCAAACCGTGGATTGCACGGCGTGGCCGTTTGCCTGTGTTTCCCTAGGCGCGATCCACGCGACATCAGTCGCATTTGGGCGCTGGTACCTGAGGGGCAGCACTCCCTGGAGATTCCCTACCGCCCCCTCTCACACCCGGCCGTCACTCTATGGGAGCAGCGACAGGCGCTGGTAAGGTTGTGTCAGCTCGGGCGTGAGCAGGTGGACGAATCGGCGCTGTTCCGCATGATCGGGCAGATGCGCGAGATTGTGACCACCGCACAGAAGGCCCCCGTAGGCCGCGGCGCGACGCAGAGCGCCGTCAGCATTTCAAGGCACCACTTGGCAGGGCTTTGCCGCCGAAGGTGGAAATTACTGCCGAACGAGACGACACCCAGTCGCTGGCCCGGCCGTTTGAGCAGATTGAAGTGGAAGCCGTGGACGAATACCCCATTATTGACCTATCCCACCTGATACCCGCCGCGCAGGGACTGGCCCGGCTACCGGCGGGAGAGCGTATCCAGCGTATTCGCGCCGATCGTGGGATTGGTTACCGCGAGCGGTAGAGACCTTGAGCCGGTCGGAAATCCTGTATGCATGGCCGAACAAGCAGCGCGTGCCGAACCTGCTGCTGATAGGTCCGACCAACAATGGCAAGTCGATGATCATCGAGAAATTCCGCCGCAGTCACCCCGCCAGCGCCGACGTGGAGCAAGAGCACATCCCGGTACTGAGCGTTCAGATCCCGTCCGAACCGTCCGTAATCCGCTTCTACGTGGCGCTGCTGGCCGCGATGGGCGCGCCATTGCGTCCACACCCACGGCTGCCCGGAATACAGCCATTAGCACTGGCGTTGCTGCGCAAGGTCGGCGTGCAAATACTGGTGATCGACGAACTGCACAATGTCCTGGCGGGCAACAGTGTCAATCGGCCCGAATTCCTCAACCTGCTGCGTTTCCTGGGAAACGAGTTGCGCATTCCGTTAGTCGGGGTTGGCGCACGCGATGCCTACTTGGCCATCCGCTTGGATGAGCAGTTGGAAAACTGCTTCGAACCCATGATATTGCCGCTGTGGATATAAACGACGATTGTTGCTCGCTACTGGCCAGCTTCGCCGCCTCGCTTCCGCTGCGGCGATTCTTCCCGATTTCGGCGCTGGACATGGCCCGCTACTTACTCGCCCGCAGCGAGGGCACCATCGGGGAGTTGGCTCACCTGCTGATGGAGGCGGCCGTTGCCGCCGTGGAAAGCGGCGAAGAAGCGATCAACCATCGTACGCATAGCATGGCCGATCACACCGGCCCCAGCGAACGGCGACGCCAATTCGAGCGGGAACTGATGTGAAAACCGCACAACGCTGGCCGCTACATCCCGCCCTCAAGGAAGGAGAAGCCTTATCTTCGTGGCTGAGCCGTGTCGCCGCCTGCTATCAGATCGACTTGCGCGATCTGCTGGAACACGATTTCGGTCACGATCAGGTCTATGATTTGGATGCCCCTCCGCCGATGTCGCTGCTGATGACGCTTTCTCAACGTAGCGGTCTGGAGCTGCATGGCCTGCGCGCCATGAGCTTCGCGGGCTGGATCCCGTGGCTTCTGGACAGCCTCGACGATTCGGCTCCGTCCGCTCTGGAAACCTACGCCTTCTAGCTCTCGGTGTTACTGCCAAGATGACGCAAGACACGATCTTTCACCCCTTGGCGTACCTGGTTGCCCAGATTACCGATCAGCCGGGTGTGCCCACTTTGCCTGAACGATCCGGAGGACCAAACCTTCGTGCTCGTCTGGAAGCCCCTTGATGGTGAGCTGTCCCCTGCACGGCTGCTGGCTGGAGTCCTATTGGGGCGTGCCCCAATGACACAGATGTCCTTTGCCGATGCCGAATACGCCGGCAAACGTAAGCAGACCCGCCGCGAGCGCTTCCTGATAGAGATGGAGAAGCGTAGCACTCGCAGCGCGTCGAGGTGACCATCTCATTACAGTCCCGGCGCTGCCTGCCAAGAAAGCGGGGGAAAGGATGCGACATGTAATGATCGACCTAACAGGCGGTATCAGCATCTGTTAACACATCTCTAACAAGGAACCATCCCCAGCTCCTGGCCAGCCATAATGCGAGCGCATTTGAACGAAAGCGCCAAAACTAACTGGGGATTTGCAAACCTGCGGACAAGAACCTCATCGCCTGCTGCTCGATAACTGAAAAACAGATGGTGTGACGGCCCATCGACCTGGCGCAGAATCTGTAGATAAGAATGGCCTTAAAGGCCACGGTTTTTTTCAGGATCGTCAGGCACGCCCCTCATTGTGGCGCACGGGTATGCCCTAGATAGACGCCAGATCGATTCAAGCAAGCCACCACTCCACCCCTTAATCAGTATTGCAAAGATAGGGACAACCATGCCCCCCTACCGCATGAATATGTTTTGATAATGATTAATTTCCAGAGGTTGGCGCATTTTATATTTATGGCGAAGGCAATATGATTTTCGGGGACGACTTATGATCTGGTGCTTACATATTAGTCGGCTCCTATCTTGTGGGGCTTTCCTTATTACTGGTTCTCCTTGCCACGCACAGCCGCAGACAGTGCTTTTTTTGCGAGTTGTGGCGGCGCACGGGCTGAAAATGCATTTCTGATGTTTATTCGCTGTTCATCTAAGCTTCCGATCGCTCTAATAAGTGTCGAGGAATGCTGGCACAAGATTGACAGCGTCGCACCCGCTCGCAGGTAGGGGCAGCTCCCTGCGAACAGCCAGCACATCTCTCCCCGCGCTGCCCAAACAGTGCGGGGATTTTCTTGCCCACTCCGTCGTATTGCGTTTTTTGTTCACATCCTCATCGCCAGGCGGAGCGCGCCAAAACAAAGCGTACACCAGGCATTGCGGCTCTCATTTCTTCCATCGGAGCATGCAAAGAGTCATTTGACCTTGCGGAGCCTCATCGTTACCGCAAAGGGGACAAGATGAGACTTTCAGATGTTGTGAACAGCGATCTACTGAGAGACACATCTCTTGATTGTTCGCCGGAGCGAATTGCGGCGCTGCAGGCTAACTGTGGTGGTCAACTAATTCCGGACACCTCGATAGGTGGTTTTGACGCCATCGCCCGCTCATAAACGGTCGGTGGTAGATATCCCAGTTTCGAGTGCAGCCGCTCGCTGTTGTAAAATCCAACGATGTATTCCGTGCTGTCGCGTATCGCCTCCGCATAATTGGCGTAGTCACGTCCCCAGACCCGCTCCACTTTCAAACACAGGATGGAGCGTTCCATCACCGAGTATCCCTGCAATTACCTTTACGGCTCTTGCTTTGCTGCATGTCATTTCTTGCCAGCAGAGATCTGTAGCTTGCGCTCGCGTACTGGGCTACTGCGATCCGAGTGTGCGATCAGGGCCTGCACGGCCAGCCAGTCATGACTACGCTGTTTCCTCAGTGGTGCATTTTTGTTTTTCGTCGCGGAGAATAAAACCATGAGCCTGCCCATCCCTGTGTATACCACCTACCAAATTTCGAGGGCAGCGGACGCCTTCAATGCATGGCTACCGTGTCCGTTTCGTCGAACGGCGTTGCTCGGCTGGACCGAAGCCACGTTAGTGATGTGGCGATGACGCGACAGGTTCGCCCGGATACATCGGACGGGTTTGTGCTGGCAATGGCCCGCAAACAGTACCGCGAATGGATTAAAGGCAATGGCGACTATCAATTAATGGCGCCGGTGGCGCGTCAGTCGGCCCCGCAGTTGGCGAAGGTTGAAACATCAGTAGTCACATCCAACGGCGGCGGTATAAACCGCCGCCCCTATCATTGCCGAAACTAATCAATAGCCGTTAGGAGGTGTATCGCGAGTAGTGCCCGTTGCACTTCACCCCGTTTCATTGCGGCTCATTGCGGCTCATTGCACTTTATTTTGTGAAATACCGGATATCGCGCCACTCGTGCACAAAAGTAAAACCCGCTATTGAGTCAGCAGGCAACGCGGCAATAAAGCAACTGGCTTTCCCCCATGAAGGCGTAAATCAGTGCCGAGCAAAAATTAGTTAATTTATCTGTCGCTGCTCGCTAAGAGCCAGTACCGTTTGGTTGATTTTGACTGCCTTTTCAAAATGGTCGAATTGGTTTTCCATGATTCACCAGTTCGCGGCTGCATGAGCAACGGCGGGTTATCGTTTCTATTGGCAAAAAATGCATAAAACGAAAGTCCTACGTTTTCGCCTTTTTGCTCAATCTTTCGAGTGCAGACGTCAAGGATCTTGTTAATCAGTTCTGGCGGCATTGCTTAACCTCTCGGCGGGTGAATGTCTAATATTCAGGATATCGCGTTACGAGCCCATGCCGCCCCTTGTGTGGGGCGCACAGAGTGTGCAGAGCCATTTGCCTGGACGGGTAAACCGTGGGGCTCAATCACGACCGTCTCAACGTCGCTGGCTGGCCGACTTGAGCGAGCCCAACCGAACATGTAATCACGATTGAGGCGTACCAGCTCGCGCCTAACAGCAGCTAAACACCAGCAAGCCCTGAATAAACGCCTCTCCTGTGAAAACAGCTGTGTGCGCCCTGACAATTTTTGAGCCTTTCTGATTTTGCTTGCCGTCAGTCGAAGCATACAAAGGCCAATCGAATCAAAAATACACTCAACGCGAAGGAATACCTTCGGGGCACCCCATGAAAAAACTGATTCTGCTACCTCTCGTTTTGGCCTTCGCATCCAACGCCGCCATGGCTGCCAACTCGGTCGATCTGCGCGTCACTGGCACCATTACCCCGGCTGCATGCGGTATCACGCTGGCCGGCGGTGATTTCGATTTGAGCAACATTGACATTGGAACCTTGTCAGCATCGACGAGCGTCAAACTCCCTGAGTCGGCTGGAAAAACGTTATCGATTACTTGTAGCGGTGCCACTCAGGTCGCTTTCAAAGCTATCGATAACCGAAAGAGTTCCGCTCCCTTTGATGACAGTGATGAGTTTGGCCTCGGCACTGACAGCCAAAACGCTCCGATTGGGAGCTATGAAATCTTGGTGAACCAGCCTTCGATTTTGGTGGATAGCGCCGCAGGCCAGATTAAATCGTCAGACGACGAGGGCACCAGCTGGATGGGGTTCAGCGCCACCGATTTAGGCCTGTTGTCTTACACCAAGTACCCACGAATTTTTGCCTTGGATAAGCGTTTCGCTGGACCTGTATCTCAGCCGGTGCCAACTACCAACGCTAGCGCATTGCTTAAAGTGGTGGCGACTATTCAACCGACAAACACTCTCGACACCAGCGCTGAAATCACTCTCGACGGCTCCGCGACCATCGAGCTGGTTTACCTGTAATTCGCTGACCGTTGAACTTGTTGAGCGACCGGTGCAATGCCGGTCGCGTTATGCAATACGCTTTATGGGGCAGCGTAGTAACAGGGCATCTCTTCCCCCAAAAGAGCTTCAACAGCCCCCGTTACTACGACGCTTCACCACATTGCGAGCTATACAGTCACTGACCGGGTTCGGAGGGCTCCTGACCATTCAGTGACAACGGCGTCCCGCCATATTCCGCTGCGCCTTCCCGCCGATTGCTAATTTGAGCAACCCACTACCACCCCCTTAATAACAATTGACGCCTGTTAGCGGGGGCTGCACAGGTTGGCAAGGCGCTGTACCGCGACATAGACGCCCCGCGCGGGGCAAAAAATGTTTTTCGGCGCAGCGAACATTTGAGCCTTTCTGATTTTGCTTGCCATCAGTCGCGGAGGACAATAGGCCCAACGAAACAACCTACAATCAACGTTAAGGAATAACTGCGGAGTCCGTCATGAAAAAATTGATCCTGCTGCCACTCGCGCTGACCTTCGCCACCAATGCCGCCATGGCCGCCAACTCGGTTGACCTGCGCGTCACCGGTACTATTACCCCGGCTGCGTGTGATATTTCCATGTCTGGTGGAGACTTTGACTTGGGAACTATTAATGCCAATAAAGAAACTATTACTAGTTTCACTACATCTACTAAAACGTTGAATATCTTGTGTTCTTCCGATACGTTGGTCGGTATCAAAGGCATAGATAATCGCGCAGACTCAACCGCTACTGCTAACCCAAACAGAAGCGAGTACGGTCTAGGTTTTGATAATATCCAAAACAAGATCGGCACTTACTGGGTTCACTTAGGGGGTGATTCAAACGAAGTAAATATCGGAGCCTCGACAGGCACTCTCATCCGATCCAATGATAATGGCACTTCGTGGGTAAGTAACGCAGCCAACGGTTTGAAAAACGGACCGAATGATGTCCATTCTTGGAACAATACAACCGCTACCGACGGCCCGCTAAGTGTGACTTCGGTAAGTATACCTCTGGATCTATATGTGGAGATTCAGCCCACCAACAATCTTGACACCAGCCAGACCATTACACTCGACGGCTCTGCCACTATCGAATTGGTGTACCTGTAATTCACGTTGCCACTGAACTTTTTGAGCGACCGCATACAATACCGGTCGCTCAATCGCAACAATTTTTTATGGGGTTAAGTCGTCGCCGAGTTTAAGTTTAATAGCTCTTCATGGGATCGATGGCGACGCCCCCACCTTTTGCCACACCGCTTCGCGGGGCGATGTAGTAACGGGAGCGCACTCCCCCCCAAGAGGAGCTTCAGCCCCCTCCCATTGCTGCAATGCCCACCTGTTTCCTGCATTGGTTGAGTCACGGGCGTCATGACTGCACTCAGTCGAAAGCACCCTTTGCAGGGCGCTTGTCACTGAATGGGTTCGTGCGTAGAAGGCTCCTGCCCATTCAGTGATAACAGCGCCCCACTTTATTTTTAATCTCGTCTTGGCAGAGCCCGCAGCCCATCAGCGGCCTAGGTGTAACCCCGTGGATTGGTCCGCGTAACAATATGGAATCTGAAATGACAGTCAAATATAGGCCGCTCCACGCTAAAGCACTCGTCAAAAGCCGCCTCGCAATGGCGTGTACTCCTCTTCTGATGATCGCGCTGCCTATTTTTCCTGCGTTCGCTGCCGACGTTACCTCCCCCGCCACACTTGAAGTGATCGGCCATGCTCCCACGGCCACTGTCCCGGTCTTGAGCAACGCCACCGCTCCCGGCAGGAACCCTGCGGTCGATGATACCCTGAACGCGACCTACACCCTTCTAGACTCCGACGGCGACCTCGAAGACCCCGCAGCGACGGTCCGTCTCTGGAAGGCCGACAATGCCGCCGCCGCAGGCACCAGCAATACCCTTTCCTATGTCCCGCAAACCGGCGATCTCGACAAGTTTTTGAGTTTTGAGGTCACCCCGGCCACGAACGACCTGATTACTGACCCGTCCAAGGCAACAGCCCCGGTCAGCAGCGGATTGCTGACGGCCCCCGTATTACCTTCGCGTGCCCAACTGGCCAGTGAATATCTCGCCGGGAGTGGCGCCAAGCGCTGGGGGGATGCCTACATGGACTGTGCCGGGCGCGGTGAGCGCTTGCCCAATATCGGCGAGCTGCAATCGCTCTATCTCACGTACACCCGCGCCAATACACTCGGAGACGACGCTCAAGGCGACTTACGAAATACCTACAACTGGGCCAGCAATGTTTACTGGTCGAGCCAGGGGCCGGGGGATGAAACCAAGCATAGCTATGTGTACGTCCACGAGGATGGCCGTGCGGCGAGTAACAGCAACAGCAACACCTACTCGTATGCCTGCATCAAAGCCGGGGCTGCCGAAGGCTTGCCCACAGTCACCGGCGTAAGCATTCCCAATGCGGCGGTAGGCACGCCAGTCACCGCGATCTACCGCTACAACGGCAACGCGACCATTCCGGATCGTTCGCGCTTCCAGTGGTACACCGCCACCAGCAGCAGCGGGGCGGGTAAAATCATCGCCACCGGCGCCGGGGCCACGACCAAAACCTACACCCCGGTAGCCGCCGACACCGGTAAGTACCTGATGATCGAAATCACCCCGGCCAGTTACGACACGGTCGTCGGCACGATGGTCCCCGCAGTCAGTGCACAACCGCTGCTGTCGCCGCTCACCGTTACCCTGGAATACGCCGATGGCTCCCCTGTATCAGGGCGCCCGGAAGTCGGTCGAGAGTTGGTCGCCAACGTGGATTGCGGTGGCACCTGCGGCCCGCTGACCTACCAATGGCAAGTGGAAACCGCGCCGGGTTCGGGGCAGGTCGAGAACATCAGCGGGGCCAAGGCCCAGCGCTACACCCCGACCGGCCCGCATCAAGGCCGAGGCCTCAAAGTGACCGCTGACCATGCGGTGCAAGCGACCCAGCACTAACCCCGACATTAAATGGACCTAACTATGCGTACTGCAAAATTGACCTTTTTGTGTGCCGGGGCGCTGTGTAGCTCGTCGCTGCTAGCGGCCCCCAGCTCTTCACCGTTGTCGGCCCCGATCATCGGTCGTGTGCCAATCGCCACGGCCCCGGTCATTACCAACGTTACCGTGCCCGGCAAGAATCCGGCGCAAGGCGATGTGCTCAAGGCCACCTACACCTATGCTGACCCCGACAATGACCTGGCGGACCCGACCAGGAGTGAGTTTAGCTGGTCCGCCGCCGGCGCGGCGATAAGTGGCGCCACGGCAGAGACCTTCACCCCGACGGCGGCGCAGAACAAGAAGTTTTTGAAGTTCGCCGTGACCCCGGCGTCTCTGCCGCCCGCCGATCCGTTCAAGGCGACCGCACCGGTTACCAGTCCAGATTCGTTAGCGCCGGTCTTGCCGCCGCGGGCGCAACTGGCCAGTGAATATACCGAAGTATCAAGCAGCAAGAGCTGGGGGGATGCCTACATGCATTGTGCGGGGCTGAACTCTCGCTTGCCTTCTGTGACTGAATTACAAACGTTGTTTACGACTTATACCCGCGCCAATACAGCAGGTGAAGATTCTGAAAACGATATCAATAAAACTTATGGGTGGGGCAACGTTCACTGGAGTAGCTCTGCTACCGTCGACCGAGGCACATATGTCTATCTGGGCGAAAATGGCCGCAGCTCCAGCAACGTCATCACCAACAGTTACAGGTTTGCCTGCGCCAAATTTGGCGCTCCAGAGGGGGTCCCCTCAGTAACAGTCGCCAGCGTGCCCGCCGCCACGGTCGGTACACCTGTCACGGCGGTCTATACCTACAACGGCAATGCCACCATTCCCGATCGCTCGCGCTTTAAGTGGTACACCGCCACCGCCACCAATGGCAGCGGCAAAGTCCTCGCTACCGGGGCCGGTGCCACGACCAAAACCTATACCCCCGTCGCCGCTGATGCGGGCAAGTACCTGATGGTCGAAATCACCCCGGCCAGTTACGACACCGTGGTGGGCACGATGGTCTCGGCGGTCAGTGCGCAAATCGTATCGAGTCTGACCATCACCGGGCTGGCCATTGAAAAACCCACCGCAGAGCGTGCCAGCTTCCAGGCTAACCACACCGTCATCGGTGGCACCGAAGCCGACCTGACTTATCAGTGGTACTGGAAAGGCAATGCTGTGGACGGCGCTACCGAAAAAACCTTTGCCTTCTCCAGCCTGACCATTCCTTCGGCCAGCGCGGCGGAAGAACTAAAAGTGGAAGTCTCAAAACGTCCCGCTGTAGCGAATCGGCTTAATCGGGTCGCTGAAGAAAAAGCCGCCTTGGCCACCGCCACGCTGGGGTTGAAGAGTTCGATTGCCTGGAACCCACCGTTCGACCAAGGCACCTGGTACGACATGGCGAAAACCTGTGCCAGGCAGAGCAATGGCAACAAACGCCCCGGCACCACCGCCGAGCTTCAGGCGTTGCATGCGTCATTGGGCAACATGGCCGCTTACGTGGTAAATACCAGCAATAGCTATTGGACAGGCACCATTGGCGCGACTCAGGGCACGCATCAGATCGTCCATTTGGGTAAAGGGGAAATGTCGAACAACTACCCAGACGACTGGGCCAGTGAGCGCGGATTGTGTGTGGCCGGTACAGCACCTGCTCTGGTCAGTAATGTCAGTATCAGTGGCTATGACCAATGGGGGACACCACAAATCGACGGTACCCTGAAAGGCGAATACACCTATGAGGCCAATGGCGGCAGCGCCGACGCTTCGACCTATCGCTGGCTGGGTGGCGCCACGGCCAGTACCAGCCGTACTTATAAGCTGACAAAGGCCGACAGGGGCAAAACCCTGACGTTTGAAGTCACCGCCAAAAACGCTTCCGGAACTGTGGGCAACACCCAAGGTGTCGCGGCCAGTAAGCGCGTGTCAATCTTCAAGCAGTTCGTAAAACCGGACAAAGAGAAATACCCACGAATAGACCCACCGTTGGGCTCGGGGACCGATATTGCTGAGATGGAGTGCTTGGCCAATGGCGATGGCTCTCGGTTACCCACCGCCAATGAGTTAACTACCTTGTTCCGGGATGAAGTGTCCGGAGGCTCCAATACCAGCATGTGTTCCAAACATGACTGGCCTGTGAATGGCCAGTGTTCGAATCCTGGTTACGGCACCGAATCGCGCTACTGGACCGATGATAAGACCAGCGCGGGCAAAGAGGCGTATCACGTCAATCTCAGTAACGGTGCTGTGTCGCAGACGTATATCGGGAATGCCTTTTACGTGGCCTGTATTAAACGATGAGCCAAGAATAGGGCTCTGGCGGCGGGAAGGCCTTGAAGGTTCTCACGCCGCCTCCATTCGTACGCCTGCTGTAAAAAACCAGCTCTGATGAAATTTCCCAAGCAAAACACCACCGGGCGCCAGCCGGATAAAGCAGTGGAATCCTCAGCCGAGTAAACAACCGTAGCGGCACCCACGCTCCCACAAAATTGCATTTCATCCTGAAAATGGCGTTACGCAATTGGTTAGCAGACTGGTTAGCAGAAAAAACGGCCTTCGTTGTTTGGACGCACTATTACCGAATCAGCGCACGAAGCACTGATGGCGCGGACGCAAGGCCCGTGAGACAGAGAGTTTTCTCGCCGATGGAAAAGTGAACACCGCAAAGTGAACGGAACGTTCACTTTCTGACTAATTGGATTCTGACTATTCGGGAATTAATTCCACTTCAATTACGCAAGTAAGCATTCCAGTCAGCAAGCCCTTGGCGATGATACAAGCCGGGGCAGGAGTGACCTTGGTTCCGCCATCGCAACACGGACAGGCATACTTCACACGCGGATGCTGGATGACGCGAATCTGCTGCGGCACGATATCCAGTTGCTCGCTGATCTCAACGTATGCGTCCGGGCATCACGTCTTGCGTGATGAAATCGGTTGCCACTTATGCGGCAGCAACTGATCGATTTCACTCGCCCGCTGCGTCGGCAGGCGCGTGAGAACATCCTTCAGATACGCATACGTATCATGACCATTCAGCCGCGCAGACTGGATCAAACTCATGATCGCAGCCGCCCGTTTTCCGCTGCGTAACGACCCTGCGAAGAGCCAGTTCTTGCGCCCAAGAGCCCATGGCCTGATTTGGTTCTCACACCAATTGTTGTCAATGGGTACGGCGCCGTCGCCGAGGTAACGCGACAGCGCTGCCCAACGTTTGAGGCTGTAATCCAACGCCCTGCTGATCGCAGAACCTTCGGGCACGAGGTCACGCTGGGCGATCATCCAGGTATGCAGCATTTCTATCACCGGTACGGCTTTTTCTTGCCGTATTCGGCGCCGTAAATCCGGCTCCAGTTCACGGACTTCGCTCTCGATTTCGTACAACAACTGGATATAGCGCAGGGCCTGCTCGGCGAGCGTGCTTTTATTTGTAGCGTGCAGTTCGAAGAACTTGCGCCGCGCATGGGCCATGCAGCCGATTTCGGTAATGCCCAGTTCGAAACTTGCCTTGTAACCGCCAAAATCATCGCAGACCAACTTGCCTTTCCAGCCTTGCAGGAAGTTGCGTGCATGCTCCCCGGCGCGGCTGGGACTGAAGTCGTAAACTACCGCCGCCACGTCCGAGAACTGGCTGGTGGCGTAGGCCCAAACATAGGAACGGTGAGTTTTTTTCGAGCCCGGCATGAGCATCTGCACCGGTGTTTCATCGGCGTGGATAACCTGCTGCCCCAGCACTACGTCGCGCAGCGCATCGACCAGAGGCTGCAATTGCACGCCCGTCATGCCAACCCATTGAGCCAACGTTGAACGTGGAATCGCCAAACCCGCTCGACCGAAAATCGACTCCTGACGGTAAAGCGGCAGGTGATCGGCAAACTTGGCAATCATGACGTGGGCCAGCAGCCCAGCGGGTCGGGATGCCCTTGTCGATGACTTGTGCTGGAACCGGTGCCTGGATCAGTGTTTCACAGTCATCGCAGACCCATTTGCCACGCACATGACACTCGACGGTGAACACGCCCGGCGTGTAATCCAGCTTCTCGCTGACATCTTCACCGATTCGCTTGAGGGCGCAGCCGCATTGGCAGTGAGTGTTGTCCGGTTCGTGATGAATCAGTGTGCGTGGAAACTCAGCCGGCAACGCCGTGCGCTTGGGCTTTTGCTTTTTCTCGGTCGCCGCTGGCACTGTTTGCAAGGCTTGTAGCTCGGCTTCAATCGCGGCGATATCGGTATCGATCAAGTCATCGAGCAAGCTGGCCTGCTCGGGATTCATCTGTTCGCTGCGCTTCGCAAACTTCAAACGCTTGAGTTGGGCGATCTCGTGGGTCAGCTTCTCGATCACCGTTTGGTCGCGGTTGATCTTCTTGCTCATCGTCTCAACGGTTTTACCCATCGTTTCGACCGTCTTGCCCATGATCTCGACTGGCGACAGCAACTGCGCAGCGAATGCACGCAGCTGGTCGGGGGGCATTTGATCGAGGTTGGGCGAGGAAGTCATGCCGTGGATTTTGCCTGAAGGCGCTTTGGGCGGCGATAGACTGATGGGGCTAATTGTGTCGCAGCGCTTTACAGCACACTGATCGCACCGCCAGAACCCACGCGCTGCCATGGCAGGCCCAGCACCAAGGCTTGCAGCTGCTCGGCATCCAACTCCACTTCAGCGCCATGCCGAATGCCTGGCCAGTGAAACGTACCTTGATTCAACCTGCGAGCAGCCAGCCAGATGCCAAACCCGTCATGTACCAAGACTTTCATACGAGTGGCGCGGCGGTTAGCAAACAGATAAGCGCAGTGCGGCTTTGCCGCACCGAACACCGCGATCACCCTAGCCAACGCAGTCTCTGTGCCGGCACGCATGTCCATGGGCTCAGTTGCGAGCCAGATCGAATCGATACGGATCATTGTAAAAAGCCTCGAAGAAAACTCGCGCAATCGGCAGAGCTTTCGGTTGGCCAATTCAAGATGACAGAGCCGCGTGGATGTGAGATTTCAATTCGAATAGTGCTTGCCGGTGTTTCTGGCGGGGCCTCGCTCGGGGGCAGTTTCACCGGTAGAAAGGCTGCCTGCAATGCCACGCTTTTCTTGGCCTGCGCCCGAATCCATTTATGGACGAGATTGGCATTGAGCTTATGGTTGATAGCGGTACCGGCAACCGAGGCACCGGGCTGGGCGCACTCGGAAATCACCTGGGCCTTGAAGGTCTTAGAGAAGGAACGGCGTTGTCGCTGCATTTAAAACCCGCTTATTTGGTGCTAGACAGGGTGTCCACCTAAACTAGGTGCACACCATCTCCGGACTTTGCGGGCGGAAACAGATGTCTTTGCCGGACGCTTACATCTCAACGCCGATTTCGGTCAAAGCATGGCCGTCGCGCGGGCAGGTGCGTACCGCTTCTGGCAATTCGTGGCGAATAGCTACACTCGGTCCTGGGATCGAGCGGCTTGCGGCCAGGCTTCTTGCGCTTATGGCCGGGCACATTAATGTCTCTGGACTCCTCCTGCGCCGGTGCGTGGCTATCGTAGGGCCCAGCGCTTCGGCTTTGTTGAAGAACAGATCCTTTTGCTCAGTGCTTCGCACCTCGCGCTTGGCGAACGGTCACCACGCGCAGTTTGCTCTTGAGCGCGTGGCGCTCGTTGGCGGCGTTACGCAACAGAAGGAGCTCTTTAGGAGAGATAGTGATCGGCGTCGAAATCATGGCGAATTAGACCTCCATGATTAAATCGGTCCACGTCCCGCTGATAATGCCGGGGCTGATGGCGACGTACGGGATTGATATCGATGCCGTCGAGCAACCAGTGCAGTTGCTCGACAGAGAGTATCGCGAAGGCCTCCTTCTTGGCCAAGCAAACCGATCAGCTTCCAGTCGTTTGAGCGGCAGACAAAAACCCTTACGGTTCTAGCCCAGCAGTTTGATGCGGTCAGCTAGGAGGTTGCGAAACACGTAGACCGCCTGCGCAAACGGGTCGAATCCCAGTGATTGCTCGACCAATGCCGACAGGCCACTGATGCTTTTGCGGAAGTCGACGGCATCCCGATGCAAGTAGACCTTCAGGCCTTCGTCCAAGCGCAGCATCAGATGGCTCCAAGCGCTTGGATAAGCGCCGTGACCAGGCCAACATCGTGTTCGCCGCATTCGAGCTGGATGGATTCCCCATTGGGGAGCTGCGCCGTCAGGTATGCTGGGTTTACAGCAGATCGTGATGGATTGGCCTTTTCGGGATAAGCTGAGACGGTTGCCCGCCGAATCAATGAAATTATCGATGCTGCTGACGGGGACAAACGCTGAGTCCCGCGAGGGTGGAGATTTGCCGATCCATTTGCGCAGTTGGTTTGCGTTGATTCCCGCCCGCAACGCCATGTAAGAGATGGATACGCCGGGTTGGCGGCAGGCGGCAATTAGGCGGCGCTTACCATCAGGGTCAAAGGTCCGCTTGCCGCGGCCTCCGACCTTGACCACTTTAAGTGGTAGGTAGGTCTGGTCAATAAAGGTCATTAATGCGTCCGCAATCATGGTTGTGGACGCAATCGTGTCACCTACTAAAAGGGGCTGCTAGGACGTCGATTCTCATGCGCTTACAGTCCATTAACCCGGAGTGTGCAGCCCCCAAGGGGCCTACAGGTCCGATGACTTCGCAACCGGGCTGTACAACAACGCGCACGCCAACTTGAATTTCAGCTGCATGTACCAAAAACCTCATGGTCAGGGTCACTACTGCGGCAGCCAAGATGCTCTCACGATACGATCCTTTTTAAAGCAGAAGATGTCTACGGAAAGGCTAGCTCCCGGCGAGACTATTCACCGCTAAGAATTATCTGAAAATGCACTGCTGGTCAGCGGACAGCAGAACACACCAGCTCTGCTGGAGGAGGTAGACAAATATCCCCCTGTGCGTAGGCTAAAGAACACTAATATTTATTCCGAAGGGACAGAGCTGTCGAAGCTTAATATAAGACCTTGGGGTGCGCCTCGTAACAATCTCAGCGAGACAAGATCGACAATGTAGACTCGTCAGCAAAACGCACCCTAATGTGGCGAGGGAAGCATCGGCGTAGAGGGAATTTATCGTTGAATGTAATAAAGGCTTGGCGAACCAACCCTCTAGAGTGACGAGCCAGGGTAGTGCCAGCCTTTGGCGTTATTAGAAGCTTGCAGAGTTGGGTAGTTAGAGCGCACCGAGCCAATATGTATAAAACAAATAGCCATCGTGATCTTTAATCAGTAATTCGCTGGCCGAGTGATGTATATTCGTTATATTCCGCTCGATGCGCTAACAGTTTTAGTTGATCAACTCAATATGATCGACATCAATTTGTCGGTCGAAAACTTCGCGATCTACTTCACCGACTAAACGAACCTGATTACGCTCTGAGATAGCCGCCATCGGCCACAGATCATCGTCGATTTCTACTGTAATAGAGCCTGTAGCGTCTTTAAATTCGTATAAATCACTACGTAGTTGCTTAACAATTCTGCCTTCCAATACAACTTTTTCATCATCGCGAGCTGCGGATGCTTCCGCAGCGGTGTTCACTGGCATCTTCGCGCTAGGCCCCGAGTAGCCTCCATTCGCAAATGCAGCAGAGGCAAAGAGAGGCAACACTAGCAAAGCAAGGTAAGAACGTTTCACATGGATCATCCAGTAATCAATTGAGCCACCAGCTTGCACGCCGAAGCTTAACCGTTGCTTAAATTCAATTTCCGACCAGAATAAATAACAAGACTGCGAAGGAACCTGAATTAGTAATGGTTCCGGAGCTGGCAGTCCCTTACCGTATTGTCCCTGGAAGCCCGCGTGTAACGGAGACACACTGAGTCTAGGGCGGAGCTTATTGCTGGGGACGAGGAGCGATGCTAGAAACGCACTGCGAATCCAGTCGCCCCCTCTTGGAGTGACAGTGGAGACAGGGCATCTTTCGAAAGCGGTCCCGGCCAGCTTGAAACACCGTAGATACCCAGCCTGTATCGTGGCGACGCGGTGCAACACCTTGGAGCAAGTACAGGCCGTCGCGCGACAACGCGACGGAGATTGCTTCTACCACAACGTCAACGGCATCACACCGCTCAGCTGGCGTCACGCTAGGGATATGTCTAGGAGGCAGGGCCTTCAGGCGTTTCGCAAGTCTAATGGTGCCGCCAGTGTTATCAAGACTGCATGCGCAGCAATACTAAAGCCACCAGGGCCATAGCCCATGCACGCGCCGGCCATGCCTTTCGGAACGCTATGTGGATTCGCATACCAAAGTTGCAGTAGATGTGCACTATCCGGCACACCCGAAAGGCGACTCTCTACTCCATAACAAGGTGAACCTAGTGTCCGTGTTTTTCTCGCCAAGTGCCGCATGATAGGACGCGCCTCATCTACCTTACTAAGTGATAAATGCCTCAGATGGGCAGCACCAACCCTCGCCCCCGAAAAGGAGTCGACAGCCCTTTTAAAAAATGCGGCCGTGGTTGGACAGATTAATTACCCTGGCCCCCTTATCAGCCTCCGCTACCTCTGCTCGCGTGGAATTATTTACTGGCAAATCTAGTTTTGATAAAAATTACCCGCCCGCGAATGCACTGCAGCCCCGTCATAGAGCTGCCGAGATGGTCTTTCTGACCGCCTACGGCTGATACTTCTTAAGCCTGATTGATTTCCATCACCGGCAGGACGCCGACCACAATAGGCCCATCAAAACCACTGCTTATTGATGGAGCCCACATGAAAAAGCTTTTGCTGCTGCCCCTCGCCTTGACCTTCGCTGCCAACGCCGCCAATGCCGCCAACTCGGTAGACCTGCGTGTGACCGGCACCATTACCCCGGCTGCGTGCAATATCACTATTGACGGGGGCGATATCGATCTGGGCTCGATCAGCGCCAAAGATCTTTCGGCCACTGAGCGGACCTACCTCCCTACCGTCAATAAAAACTTGACCGTTCAATGCTCCAGCGCAACGCTCGTCGGTATCAATGCGATTAACAACACTGTCTCTACTGATCTGGAAGGCGACGATTTCGGTCTCGGTCAGGACGCTAACGGTAATTCGTATGGTTGGTTCAACGTCCAACTGCAGACGCCGACGCTCGATAGCGCTCCCGGGACAGTATTGCGCAGTACCGACTCAGGTGTGACGTGGGGAGCTTCTAACCCTGATGTGCTTTTCCACGACGCCACCAGCGTAACTTCATGGAGTACGAGTGGAGGCGTGGCCCCGGCAACAGTCACCCTTCTGAATCAGCCGATCGTGATTAAGCCCATTATCTTTCCGGAAAAAACCTTCGATACCAGCAGTGAAATCACTCTGAATGGTTCCGCCACCATCGAACTGGTTTACCTGTAATTCGTTTCTTTATGTAGCAGTTGAGCGGCCGCGTGCAATACCGGCCGCTTAATGCAATACGCTTCATGAATAACGTCGTCACGGGCGATTGAGTGTTGAGAGAAGGGCTCAGGACTTCGTGTCATGGCTAACTCTTCCATGGCACAATTTTGTGCCCATCTAGGTGTGACTTTGAAGAAGCCAAATATAATGATAGCCATAATAGGCGGGGCACTTCTTGGAAATCTTCTTCTCGAACTCTTTGGGCTGAACGGATCTGGAACTGCGATGACTTCGGCTATGGTTATTGGCGCAAGCCTCGGTCTTTGGCTCGATTGGCGTTACGCAGCGTAGCTTAATAGTCGGACGGAGAATGGGACGGCCGCAATACCGACCGAACGCACATCAGTGATCTTTCCCTTTAACTGAAAGTTGAGCAATACCCCCCTATTTCTACCATAATATTGAATGGACCATATGCTAACGCCCAAGATATCAGTAGTCATCGCTGCGTATAATGTCGAAAACTATATTACTGAGACAATGCGCTCAATCTTGGGTCAGCGCGTCCAACCGTGGGAAATCGTAATAATTGACGACGGCTCAACCGATGGGACGTTGTCACTGATAAATATGAAATACGGTCACGACCCTAAAATTAAGATTATAACGCAAGAAAATCAGGGAGTAGGTGCGGCCAGGACGGCTGGTTTCAAGGCGACTACTGGTGACTTTATTTTTTTCTGCGACCCGGACGACGTTGTCAGCCGCACTCTGTTTAATGATTTCGCAAATGTTTTCATTCAGAACAACGCTTTAGAATTGTATTATTTTTCCAAAAGATCGTTTATTGATGCGCAAGGAGAGCGTCGTTATATGCGGCGTGATACGGCACCCACACGAGAGGGCTGGTACCGAGAACGCAGTGAATTACTCGAAGATCTCATCGTGAACAACAAATACAAAGCTGCGACTTGGCAGTACATATTTAGAAAATCCCTGACAGACCGTTTTGACGTCTCTTTTAAAGGGCGTGCGCATGAGGACCAATTGTTCAGCATGAACATATACCTGCACAGCAGACTCTGTTATGCAACGCGGTCAGATCGATATTTTCAAAGAATACGTCAAGGTTCCATCACCAATAGTGTAAAAGACGAGCATCATGTGCTTAGCAGCTACGCAACCTATCGTGAAACCTTGGCAGTGCTCAAGGCTCACCTTGATCGTTTCCCTCAACGACATCAAGTAGCCACTTCTTACATGCGGCGCGGAGTCACTTGGACTACCAAAGGATGTGTGCGCAACCGAGTGAGATTGCCTGGTGAATTTTTTGCGCTCACACGCCGAGATTCGCGCGAATGTGGCGTGGGAAACAAGGACTGTATGCTGCTGATCCTGCCCGAATGGCATTACTTCGCCAAAAAAGTGGGCTTTGAGTTGAAACGCATTTTTCGCCGAAGACATTCCAATTGATGGCCGACATTTTCCTGGCTGGCGCATTCAGCCGCGGCTCAGACGTTAGCGCCCCTCGCTGAATGCATCAATTTTTTGCCATCCAGGCTTAATTTTTTACAAGGTTTTCACGGTGCTTTCTATTTTACCCCTCTCAATATTCCTCATTCCGACTCTGCTCGGAATGGCCTTACTTCTAATCGGATTCAACTTTCGCGAAAAAAATATCGCCGTGTTCGCGATGTGGATCGGCATGGTAATGCTCCTAAGCACCGTGGTAATCAACATACTCGCAAAGCTCGATGGCTAGATCCAGCGCCCTACTAAACATGGTCGTTATCTTTCTGACCACCAATACAACCCGCCGTCTCTTAGCAGAAATGACCTTCGTGCAGGAGGTGATTAAACCGTTCCTTCTCACAGCCGCTGCCATGATCCTGAGTGAGCGGCCACCAACCCTCAGCGACACAGCCGGATCATAAACGCTGCCTATTAGGAAAAATACGACCCACTGTGCACCCATCAGGATCGGCCAACCCCAAAATTACGATGCAGGGGTCACTCAGACAAATAGCGAGTGCTAAGCTGGAAGCACGCTCCATATCTGCAGCTACAGGCTCAATAACCACACTGCCACGAGGAAAAAATGGTGTCTCATACTGTTGGATGGCGTTTCAAAGTAGGCATTGCCATTGTTGGCTTTATGCTTGGTTGCTGGCTCTTGGTACCCATCGCCGCTTGGGTAGGGGTTTCAGCCTCTATGGTCGCAGCGCTGACAGGCACGTTGTTTATCAGCAACAAGGTTCTGCTGCTCATTGTCATCGCAGTCATGGGCAAAGCAGGCTTCCAGCAACTCAAACGTAGCATGTTTGGATTCCTGTCTTCATTCATCCCCAATGCAGAAACCCGAGTGGGACCAATCAGACATCGCATTGGTATCGTGATGTTTTGTCTGCCGCTGATAAGCGGGTTTCTGGAGCCCTACGTCGACACGCTCTGGCCCGGGCTACGGCCGGCGCTTTGGCAGCTTCAGTTACTGGGAGACGTGATGCTCATAGCTAGCTTTATTGTTCTGGGGCCTGACTTCTGGGAAAAAATTCGTACACTGTTTATTCGAACAGAGCGCGCCGACCACTGAAAAATTGGAAAGGGGTCTGCGGAAAATGTAGCGCCCCCTCCTCCGCATCAAGAGCGTGAAAAGAGCGTGGAACAGTCACACTCTCGATAGTCGCCAGGTACGTACGCGGGGCTCCTTACCGTCGAGCTCTCATCGACATCCACCAGGCCAGCGATCATCAATGGACCCAACTAGATGGACAATAAACCGCAGCGTTGTCGCGCCGAGCCCTATACCTGGTCCTATCAGGCCTCATCACAACGACCCGACCGCGACCAAGCTTATCCGTATTATCTGCAAGCCCCACTTTTCTGTACTGCCAACTCGACAGCGCCGCAGCGCAACCGGACGGTATTCCGAGGATGCATCGCATACCGACGTCTAATTTCGCATCCAATTCGGATCGTGTCGCTTCAAGTTTCCGAATTTAGGCTCAACGGGCGCAGCAATCAACCTTCGTGCAAGGTGACCGATATGAATACTCAAGTTTCGCAACACACTGAAACTGAGCTTGTAAACTACCTGAACAGCATTAGCCACCGTTTCACCTCAGGCAGCCGATTAGATGCGCTCGTATTTCACTTTGATAAATCAACTGAGCACCCCGGAGGCATTAACCTTATTTTCTACCCGGGAGATGAAGCCGAGGGCTCTGCCGAAGAAATCATCGAGACCATTAAAACCTTCTGCCGTGTAAATGGTTTGCTGGGATTTGAGTTATCCGAAATCTAACCATTGAGATATTAGCTGGCTCAGTCCATCGCCGAGCCGGTATGTATCGCGCATGAAACCTCTTAAAGAGCTGGCACCGCCATTTTTGACCTGAGAGGAGGCATACAAATGCACCAGGAGCGCAACTTTATACCGTGAAGATGTCTCAAAACGCGCCCTTCTAGCCCACATCCATAAGGGGCTAACCGCACAAAATTACACATAGCCCACCCTGACATTTTTTAATCAGAGTTGATTCGCATTTTCCGTGCATCCACTGATACTAAGAGTACTCACACGCACGCGTGCGACTTTTATCGATTGGCGCCGCGGCATAACCACCCTCCTTACATCGAGGCTGAAAATGGCACAAAACAAATCTGACATCTACGTATTGTTGAGACAGCACGAAACCAATCTGAAATTATTGAGCGAACATAGCGACTCTTGGCAAGGCGAAGATCGGATCCGCGGGTTGGCGACCATCGCGAACATTACCAAACAAACTGAAAGTTTAGCGAGCAAGTTGAAGCTGAAAAAAGCCACGGAGTGATTACTGCTCGCTCCCGATCATCTCCCTGCTCAAGAGCGTCAAACGGCCGCTTGTAGATGCGTTACCTGTGGTAATAGCTGCCCGGTCTGAGCAAATCGCGGCCCTGACAAGGTAATCGTCCGACTGAGGGGCCGTCGCGCCCGCGCAAGCTGCCGCCCCCCCCCTCTCTTCCTGCTCTGCGTCGAATCGCGCCTATTTGCCTCCCTCAACAAACGCTTGAGTATTGCCACTGCGCCTTTAGGCAGGCCGCTAGTTTTTTTAGTCTCAGGTATATCGTCTCGCTTGAAATCGCACCAGACAACCATTTGAGCCGTCGGTGTCCCTCCCGCAGACATCTTGGAAGTTATGATCGAGCCTCTACATCTCGAGAGAAATAGAGCGCCAGGCATCCGAGGAAACCTCGTACACCTCCCAATTTAAAATAGGGGCTCAGTGGCTAGGAGTTGGAGGGCTTTATGCTACTTCGGATCACCGATTGCAGTGTCCGCCCGGAGCTGGCAGCCATACACGATCCAAGGACCTTCATGACTAATGATTCTGGGAGGGAGGGCGTCGCCCCGCACGTGTTGACAATCTCGATTAGGGAGCTAGTGAAACGAGTCAGATCCGGCGAGCTAAAGATGGGGGCCTATCGGAGTGCTGGACAATCCGGTGAAGGGTTGCACAACACTCCATGATGCAGCTATTCAGGGTTACTGGTTGATGAATTGACTGAGATCGCTGGTGAGCCCTTTCAGAGCCAACTTGAAGTCTTTAGTGGTAATTTTTTGTTTATTATTTTCCAGCTCACTGCCGATAACCTTGCGCACGACTTTTGCCACTGGATAACCGGTGGAAGCGTCAACCAGATCAGCCTCGATGAAAAGCTCGGTGTCTTGATCCCGCTTGCCGGTTACCGCTGCCACTGCACCGACTACCGCCCCCACAGGTAGAATCTCATACCAGTGCAACCCTTGCGGTGACGCTGACACCCCGGTGATGGCGGCATGAAGGACTAAGGTGCGGGGAGCACCAGAAACAGCTTTTGAGCCCGGGATAACTTTATATTTTTGTTCCAGCACATGCACTAGGTTGGCGTTGGTGATGGCTCGCAGGTCCTCCAAGGTTTCCAAGTTGACTCGTTCAGTTGGCTTTGGCGCAGGGAACAACTCTAACTCATCGAAAACAATGGTTGAATAGTCATCGGGATTGAAACCCGAGACGACCCAACGCAATACAGGCTCTCCTGTGGCGGACTTGGTTTTCTCTAGCCCGTGATACCCGTTTAAATAGCCAGAAAACTGTTCTTCAGTGGTAATTTTTGACACGCAACCAGTTAATACAGTACTGCCTAGAAGCACGGCACACAGCGTAAAAGTTTTCGAATTCATGCGTTTATATCCCATAGTAATGTCAGCGGTTAGCGTACAACCCATCGGACCGCACGCCTATTCAATAACTGTCATTTACTCGCGCAAATGACTTTCGACGTAAACATCTCAGGCCTGCACTCACAGGCCCTTGCGTCCGTCGCTTTTGCACTTCATTGACCTAAGGCAATTTTAGGCGACCACTGGAGCCACTCATCATTTGCCTCATCAAACAAAACGAAGGTCTGAGCTTGGCTAGCGGGATTGCCCATCTGCTGTTCATCCGGAGTGGCAAAAGCAATCCCCCCTTCTAACAACGTCTCGATCGACTCCGTTCGAACGGTTGCCCCTTTGAATAACGCCCAATCCATGCCAAAACCGCTGGCGTTCCAAAAACGCGAACCTGTGCGGACTAAGGGGGCGTAACGGGGTTCGATGATGATATGGACAAGAACACGATCAGCTGTTTTGCCCAACTCCACATTGGTGACCTTACCAACGGCCATTTCACGATAAGTCACTGGCACACCGGGCTTAATCGACCCTCGCCGCGCAGCACTCAGTACAAGGCGCAGGCCAGGCTCAGCGTACTTTTTCTTTGGGGGCTCATTCAGGGCTGAAAACTGGGTCTGTGCTGCCCCCGGTTTTTCAGCCAGTTCAACTTGGATGTATTGACCTGTGACGAGCGTTTCTAAGTTCTCCGTTCGGGTCAGGCTGAGTTGGGGCTTCACAATCCAAAATGAACTGCCGGCCCTCAAAACCCGGTCCGCCCCCTGAGTTACGCGCGCTTCCAACCAAACTGATTGAAAATCATCATCCAGCTTCACGCTGTCAACCTTTCCAATATCGATGCCTCGGAACCGAATCGGCGTCCCAACGCGCACCCCCTCCCCGCTGTTGACCTTAATGCTCACCACCGAGCCCTGCTCCAGGGCACTCTCTCGGCTGACATAAAGATCAAACCGTGGCACGCGCTTTTTAATGGGGGCAGCTTTACTGTCCAACGTTTCGAATGTGACACCGCCGGCAAGTAAACTTTGCAGAGACTCGCTCTTCAGGGTGATCCCAGACAGCCCCCCTGTCACGCTGAGGCCGCTGACATTCCAAAATCGAGTGGAACTATTGATCAGGTTCGCGTATTCAGCCTCAATATGCACACCCAAGACCACTTGGGTTCGATCCCGGGACAGTTGATGACTTTGAATCGTACCGACTTTAATCTGTTTATAGAGAACTGGACTGCCGATTTCCAAAGACCCTAACGTCTTGCTGGATAAAACCAGATGAAGCCCAGGGGAATTCAAATCTAGCGGAGGCGGCTTCGTCAAGGCGTTGAATTTTCTGGCAGCAGCACTCCCCTTCGGCCCAGGGCGTACGGCAATATAGTTGCCTTTGACCAGCGCTTCCAATCCAGTAATGCCCGCCAAAGATATGGAAGGTCGGACAATCCAGAACTCCGTACCTTCGACCAAATATTCTTCCGTGCGCGGGTCGAGCGCCAACTCTGCTGTTGCGCTGCTCAGGTTCTCGTTACCGCCCAGAGCTTTGAGCGTGCCGACCTGGATACCTTTGTACATGACTGGCGTATGACCGGCTTTCAGGCCTTCAAAGTCGGTCACGGTCAGTTGAACGGCGATGCCAATCTGTGCTGCATCGAAATCCTCATATAACGAGAATACCTTCCCCGGATGCGACGGCGGGCTGTCCTTATGGTGTTCCGGGGTTGCAAACGCGATACCTCCCGAAACCAGGCTGGCCAGTGATTCGCTTCGTATCTTGACGCCTGTCAAATCCGCATTAACGGTGACTCCGCTGGCATTCCAAAAGCGCGTGTGTTCTTGGACGAGGGCCGCATACTGAGGCTCGATGACGAGTTGCACTTCGACCAAGCCTGTGTTGGAAGCAAGCGCATAATTTTTGACTCGCCCGACCTGTATTTGCTTGTAAAATACAGGACTCTCTCTGCTCAATGAGCCCAGTCGCTCGGCCATCAATGTCAAGTGAAGACCGGGGATTGTGTCTGCCAACGGCGGTGGATCCGATAAGGCGATAAATTTGCGCTCAGGCTCGCCCTCACCGGGACTGGCGGCAATGTAATTACCGGATACCAACGTTTCCAGACCAGAGATTCCCGCCATGCTGACACTGGGTTTGACCAACCAGAAACGTGTCTGACTTCTAAGATGGGGTTCAACTTCTTTTCGCATTTCAACGGTAGCAGTGACGCCACCATTCATACCTGAGGAGCCGAGCGCCAAGGCTTTTACCTTCCCCACGGACATGCCCTTGAACACAACTTCGGTCTTGCCCTCTTCAATGCCGTCTGCGGTAGCGAACACAATCTGGATATCAACCCCAGTTTCATCATAGGCTTTCCATGCCAACCAGCCTCCAATGAAAGCCGCGATCAGGGGTAATACCCAGATGGCTGACCATTTAGAAGCATGGGAAATTTTTGCAGCTGGCATATCATTCATACGTTTTCATCCGTCTGTGCATCCCAAATCAGGCGAGGATCGAACGAGAGTGCAGCGAACATGGTCAACACCACCACTCCCGCAAATGCAATCGCTCCCGGCCCGGCGCCTATTGAAGCCAACTGCCCGAAATTGACCAACGCAACCAAAATTGCGATAACGAATATATCCAGCATTGACCAGCGACCGATCCACTCAATGAATCGAAACATCAACAAGCATTGGTTGGGAGCAAGTGAAACGCGGCGCTGCATTGAGTACAACAGCAAACCAAGCCCGACTAACTTAAAAGTAGGCACTAAAATACTGGCAATAAAAACCACTGCAGCGATCGGCCACATCCCAAACTGGATTAATGTAACCACACCAGAGAGAATGGTGTCCGGTGTACCCTTCCCGAGCGCATTCACTGTCATGATCGGCAAGAGATTCGCTGGAATATAAAGCAATGCAGATGTAATCAAAAGGGCAAAAGTTCGGGCAACACTGTTCGGTTTTCGGGCATAAACCTGGGCACCACAGCGCGTGCAATTGTGCTTATTCTTACCTGCATACTGGAAGTTCAGTTGCTCACACTCAAGACAGACCATAATGCCGTGATCAATGGCGCGCATCGGCGGCCTCACTCGACAACTCGCTCCAGATTTGCTGGGGAGACATTGTGACCTCAAGCCAGATTTGCACTAGCATCAACACTATAAAACAAGCCAATCCAACCCCCAGTGTCAACTCTGCCATTCCGGCCAATTTAACCATTGACACCAGCGCCCCCATCAAATAAATCTCAAGCATTCCCCATTCACGAAGATGGCGATAGCAACGATAGATCAGTCGACCGTGCCCCCGCGCAACATTAAAATGTATACACATTAATACAGCCAACTGGCAGAGAACTTTTACTAGGGGGATCGCCATACCCGTAAGAAATACGGTTGCGGCAATTGCATACATGCCTGATTCATACAAACTTGTCACGCCGTTCCATACCGTACCGCGAGTGCTCTGCCCCAATAAACTCAGATGCATGATCGGTAAAAACATGGCGGGAACATAGAGGAGCAACACACACAGCGACAACGCCATACTACGGCTCAATATTTCAGGGGTATGGCGGTATAGCTCATGCTTGCACCGCGGACATTGGGCGATACCTCCACCATGCACAGTCGGCGCAGTCAGTAACAGATCACATTCGCGACACGCTACCCAGCCGCCTAGCAAAGGGACCGCGACGTCAGGTTCCCGATATACTTCAGACATATAACTCTGCTCTAGGGATGCAAAAACCGGGCGGGGACGACGTTTACTGAGGTGCAGCCGCCCAACCCCTTGCGAACTGACGAATGGAAAACAATGCTCTCCACACGACACAAGGCTTGAAGCACATCGAACAAACCCAACGCCCAGGGTCAAAAAAAAATCGCATAGATCGTATTTGCGCAATCCATCATGACAAGCCATGACAGAAAACAGAAATCATTAACCCTCAATTAAAATCAACTGAAACCAACAAAAGAATTACATTTTAGACCAGTCAAAGATCCATTTTCGGACATCCACCCGACACTATCAAAATATCGATTTTACGCATTCAAAAACGAAAAAAGCGCGAAAACTCAAAAACAGGCGAACGACTTGCACGCGACCTGCGCGTGATTTATATTTGCGCACGACTGAACTTGAGACATGCATTGTATTGAACAATTTCGAAATCAAGGGAACAGAGATGAAGTTCACTTGTGTTTTCGAACAAAACTAATCTGCCTCCTCCGAGAAGGTCGCTCACGCCACGCGTGTATTCACCAGCCAACAGCGACTCATGTAAGCTCAAACTCTCTCCAACACTCGCAAAATTTTGACAGTCACCACGCAATGCGGATGAAAATCTGCAATGCGCCAATCGTCCTGCAGAACCAAAAATCATCACTCATACTGGATCCGCCTATCTTCGCGGCGAGGCACGCAGTTTTTTCTGACTCAGACGTTGACTTTGGCATATTGCCGAAAGACAAAAACGGAACTATAAAAGACGCCTCCGGGCGGATTGATGAGCAGGAATACTCGCACCAAGGAACGAGGGAAATATTTACGTATGGATGCTTCTATTGAGAACCATCGCTTCTCACAGAATATTTTCTTTAAGGCGAGTTCACGGAATTCGCTAGGCGCAGTTAAATTTCGGGGGTAATAGGCGAACATTGCACAAGAAGATAAAACCCAAAGAGACAGGGCAGACAGCGAAATTGACCCCGCCCAATGATTCGACACGAACTATCAGGACGAGTTAAGTCGCCTGGCTGCAAGCGGCCGCTGATCATGACGACTACAAACTATCTTTAGACCGTGTGTACCGAGTGCGCCGCCGAGCGACTCTCGCTTGAACCTGGACTCCCGCTGGCGGCGGATCCGATGTTGGGGCCTACAATAAATGGTACCGCGGTCTGATGATGCCATCTCGGAGAATTATCATGCGCACTGCTAATCCTGCGTTCGATCCTCAATACGCTGCAGAAATCGGGGCGGCTTTAAATGAGTGGCTGCACTGCCCCTACCCTCCTCAAGATTTAACGCAATGGGTCCGCACTTCTTTGGACCAGTTCGAGCTGGTTCGGCAAAATCTCCCAGAGCTCAGCGCTGAACATGAGCGAGATATGTTGCGTGAGCTGTACCGCGAATGGGTGGAGGCAAGCGACATCCGCTGAGGTCGATAGCAGGCTAGTCTTTCCTCAGTGTTGTCGGTGGATCGCACGCCTTTGCGGCCACTTGACTGGAGTGCGTCGCCTAAAAGACCAGAGACTTGGCTAGGAACAAAAGCCCGCGCTTACAGCACCAAGCAGCGTAACTCCTGCTACAGCTAATCAGATGTGCTGATAAATATTGCCATTCGACAGCCATCGGACCCTCGAACGCCGAGGACTTAAATGGATACTCACAGGAGGCTTCTAGGCACTGCTTGTGGCCACACTCCCTACAGGGCCGAATGGGGTGCTGCTTCGATTACAAGTCATCCATTTGACGCTCATCTTACGAGCAATCCCGGCGGTAGGACGGTGCCACTTCCTGTCCGGTATTTCTTGTCCTATTTGAAACCAAAGCGGCAGCTACGGACCTTCGTCCGTAAGCACCAGTCCATTCATGACAGCAGCGGCGCCTGCCTCTGGCTCCTCCCACCCACGAATGCCCCATCATCTCCCACTCCCGGCACGACAGACTCCAACTAGCTGTGACGCTAATTAATGATTATTGATTTCTCTCGGCGCGCGATTGGTAATTTCATACCGCGCCATCGCCGCGCCCTGCCTGCAATTCTCGAGCCCCACGCCCTAGCTTCGAAACACCGGTGTGGCATTTTTTGAAAGTTCAAAAAATGGTTGGATCGATGATGTCCCTGCTGCAGGAGCGACTAACATTAGCCCAGACGGTTCTATTTCAGGAGAGAATGATGCGCGCATTTCGCCAGACTTTATGTGCCGGTTTAGCCGCCCCCTTCATGTTACTCAGTGGGGGCAACGCCCTCGCAGCAGGCATGCAACCTGAAACTTCTGTGGTCATCGTTGATGAAGGCAAGGGCGAAGCGGAGCTTAAGGTAACAAACACCGATAATGCTGCAGCACTCCTGCACACTGCCCTTGAAACGATCGCCGAAGATCCTGAAATGCTGCTGTTTGCTACTCCACCCGTGGCACGGGTTGAGGGTGGCGAGACGCAGCTCGTACGCTTCATCCTTCAGAGCAAGGCGCCATTGCTGCATCAACGACTCATGCGGGTGACATTCGAAGGCATCCCGATGAATGAGTCCAAAAAACCCAATAGCGTCGGGGTGACCTATCGCCAGAATCTGCCGGTGATTATTTCGCCCAAAGGTTTGGCTCCTGAAAGTGCACCCTGGAAGCACCTGAAGTGGTCGATGTGCGATAAAAAGCTGCGCGTCATCAATGACAGTCCTTACGTCGTGCGCATGGCTCTTCAAGGAAGTATTCTGCCCTCGGGCGGCACTATCAATTTCCCTCGGACATACCTGCTGCCCAACACCTCATTGGATCTCAAGCTAGCCTCCAGCGCTGACGCTAATGGGACCCAGGTACGCATCCACCCCGCCAGCGTATACGGTTATGCAGTTAAGCAGTACGAGGCTGCGCTAAGTGCCTGCACCACTAAAGGTTAAGCGAAGTACGTTTCAGCTTGGTCTTCTTCCATTTGCCGTCCGCCACGGCTCATGGTGCATGGCTGCGGCTACTCTGTTGAGTAGCGAGTGCATCTATGCTGATCCGTTGAGCAATGCGTCCACCGCCTACACGTCAACCGAGGCTCGACAGCAAACGTCAGCGGTCGGCGACAACGTGCAAGCAGAGGATTCTATCTCTAACGCCCCCCCTGGAGGGGGCTCCGCGAATTCATCGCAAGAATCGAAGCCGTCAACCCAAGAAGCGAGTGACCACACTGGGCCAAATAGCGCTCCAATACCCAAACAAGCGGCTCCAACCAAGGCAGCGAGCGCGGGCTCGTTCGACCAGGAGCTGCTTAAACGGCGTGGAATCGACCCCAAGTTAGCGGAGTATTTCAAGCAAGCCCCTCGCTTCACCCCCGGGGCTAGGCAAGTCACTCTCTATGTAAATGGTGATAAGCGTGGCCTTCTAGACGCAACATTCGACGCCGAGGGGCAGCTGTGCTTTAACCGTGTGCTCATTGATCGAGCCGGTCTGCTGGTGCCTGATGAGATAGACATCCCTGCCCCGAGGCACGATGTCGAACCAGCAACGCAGACAGAGACAGAGACAGAGACAGAGACAGAAGATAGCCGTGATGAACTTCCTAACCAATTACTAAACGATTTGGCCGGACCAGTCTCTGTCTGGGCCGGTAAAACAACCACGGAGACGTCCGTCGAAACTGGCAGCGACCAAAGTTCGTGCATCGACTTTGTAAGCGCCTACCCACAATCAGAAATCTCCTTGCGCCCAGGCTTGGAAGAGGTGCGCCTGGTCGTACCTAGTACCGCCTTGCGGCCAGTGGAGCAGGATTTTTCTGGCTATAGCACCGGGGGTATGGCCGGACTGATCAACTATGACTTTTTGAGCACCACTACTGAGTCCGGCGGCAGCGAAACGCAATATCGCTCACTCAACACCGAAGCAGGGATGAACATTGGCGACTGGAGTTTGCGCAGTCGCCAGTCGCTTGTGGAATTCAACGGCGAGCGCACAGCAGAAAATTTATATGCTTTTGCTGAACATTCTCTGGTGGGGATGAAATCCCTGCTTCAGATTGGCCAGATCAACATTGCCAGTCCCATCTTTCCCGGCTCGGCGATTACCGGTGTGCAACTGCTTCCCGACAATGCGCTGCGCCCCAGAAGCCAAGGGGGCGTCACTATCTCCGGTATTGCCCAAACATCGCAGGCACGGGTTGAATTGACCCAAAACGGGATTGTGGTTTTCACAACCGTAGTCCCGACAGGCCCGTTTACCCTGAGAAACATTCCGTTGCTGCAGGGCAACACCGATGTGGTGATGACCGTCTATGAGAGCGACGGAAGTCAGCATTCCGATCGGATCGCTGCCGCGTCATTGCGAACCGTCGAGCTGGTCGCTGAGGGCTTTTCGATTGCTGCCGGTCAGGTACGGGATATTGGTGACTCCGGCTCGGATACTCCGCCCGTGGTGACTCTAAGCAACGGCTGGCTGGTAGGCGAACAGAGTGTACTCGCCGCGGGCCTAATGCTTACACCAGATTATCGGGCGATCGGCTGGGACTTGGGGACCGAGTTCACCGCGGACACCAGTTTGAGCCTCAACAGCGTGATGTCGCAAGCGAGCGAACTGGGCGAGCGAGGCATTCAGAACAGTGCAACACTCAATACCCGTCTGACGGAATCGTTGACCCTCAGCGCCTCGGCTACCCGCCGCAGTCCGGGGTACCTAGACCTCACGGACACCACTCAGACCAATCAGGACGATGAGCGCTTTTTTCCCTTTGATCCCTTCGACCCGTTCGCCCCACTCCCCTCGGACGAGGACAATGATGGAACCCTCGACGACCTGGGACAGCCGCGCACCGAATACAGTCTCTCGTTGGGGTGGAATGCTCAGCCATGGGGCGCTGGCAACCTCTCCTATTCGCAATCGGAACAAGGCGGTGGTCAGAAGAATCGAAGTGTCTCCGCCTCTTGGGGCACGCGAATTGGGATCGCCTCGGTTAATGCGAACTTTCGGCATGAGCTCGATGAAGAGGATGGAAACGGCATGTACCTTAGCGTTAGCCTACCGTTGGGCAGATCTCGCAGCATCAGGGCATTTTCCAGTGAATCCAATGGTCGCGGACAGGTTGGCGCAACCTACAATGAAACGGTCAGCGATACCCTAAGTTACAGCCTTTCCACCACCAAAGCGGATGATGCTGACAGCCCAGGCATGGGCGCCACGGTATCGGCACTGCCGCGCTATGCCCAGGTAAACCTGGGATACAACCAGGATGATGTGAGCAAGAGCTCCAACATCGGTGTGAGTGGCGGATTGGTGTTCCACCGACAAGGGATCACCGCGTCTCCCTATGCAGTTCAGGACACCTTTGGCATTGCCGCGGTTGGCGACATCGGAGGGATCAAACTTAGTACGCCGAGTGGCCCGGTATGGACCGATGCCGGTGGTCGAGCAGTAGTGGCCCAGCTCCCCGCTTTTAGCAGCGGCTCAGTCGAGGTGATCACCAACACCCTACCGCGTAACGTGGATCTCAATAATGGCTACAGAGCCATTGATGCCGGTCGCGGCTCCGTTAATCTAATTGATTTTGGGGTGGTCTCCGTACGCCGTGTTTTGCTCACAGCAGTCGATGCTCAGGGCGCACCATTACCTAAGGGAGCGTCCGTCGTAGACGCACAGGATCGTTTTGTCACAACGGTGGTCGATGGTGGGAAAATCTTTTTGGTCGACGCCACGCAACAAGGCCTTATCGTAACCAAGACGGATGGCACACGCTGCACCTTGGATTTTGAGTTGCCCGAGGAAGTAGACCTAGAGGTCCACTTCGAACAATTGCCGGCGCAATGCCGCCCCCTTTTCTAGTATTGCTACAAGAGAGTGTTCTCATGCGGCGAAGCAAGTTACGAACAGCAGTCATTACGGGCGGTCTTATCGCGTGGCTGCCATGGGCCCCAGCCTTGGCCGACGACCTGTGTCGAATGCAAATCAACCAACCCATGCTGGATTTCGGCACCTTCAATTCCGGGCAGCTGTTATCCAAGACGAAAAATTCGGACGGTGTATCACTCGGCAGACGCACTGTGCAACTGAGCGTCACCTGCCCTGCTCCGACCAGACTGGCGATCACCTTCCACGGTATGACGGTTGGCCCTACCGCGTTTAACCTGAGCGATCTCGGAGCTTTTACCATGGATTTTAAAAACGCGCGGCTGGACGGCACCGAAGTCCTGCTCGGTCGCGTGAGTACCGCTGAGGAGGTCCCCGCCAGTGTCCAGAATACAATACGTTTGATGCCTAACAGCTACGTAGTGCCCGTCAGTGGGGGGCGCCTGGGTACAGGTAAGTTGTTCACGGTGACAGTCGAGATCGAGGCCTTAGCCAAGTCTGAAACTCGGAAAATTCGCGACATAACAGTGATGCAGGGTGAGGGTCAGTTCGAGGTCATCACCTCATCGCCAAGTGCGGCGCAAGGCGCTTTATAAGGAGGTGCGATGACTCTGGCCGAAAACAAGAACGGCAGGCACCCGATCACACCGGCCTTCGATCAGTCCTCAATAATGCTCAATGATTTCCATCAATAGGAGCGCATTGGCAACATCATCGGTGTCTTTGATCCCACCCTATATCGGTATTGTCGATTGCCTGACTTAGGTCTCTGACCATTGAGTCACTGAGGTGGGCGAAGATGAATGTGCACACCGCATCTCGGGCAGCATCGGGCCGAGCGGATTTGCTATGACGACCCGTGAGGCAGACATCACACGGGGCAAGGTGTGGAGCAAGCGTGTCGTTTCGATTGGCTCCATGGCCCACAGAGACGCGTCGTGGATCACGCACGTAGGGATAATACAGGTCCTTGCTGAAGGATAGGCCGCTAATTTTTTTCCAGGCCTATCTCCTCCGCTCCCGAAGTGGCGGGGGCGTGTTCAGCCGCCGAAGGGGGGATTACGCGCAGACTTGCGATACGTTTAGATCGCGCGGGGTGAGATGACCGCAAAACCGTCAATGCCCGAGCCGATCGTGCGCTTCCCCGGCGACGCACTCTTCAGACATCACCCTGCCTCAAAAAGGGCTGAACCTGCCGTTCCAACGATTAATTCATCACAGGGGATGGCGGGACGGCTACAGCAATCGCTATGCGGCTATTATCAATATGAAGGATTCGCTATACATGACCAGTGTGACCATTAAAACCAGCTCCTTTTGGACATTACCCGCTGTGTTATTGCTTGCCGGAGTGACGTTGAGTGGATGCTCTGGTTTAGACACGAACACTTCAGATGCCGAAAATGTACCGGTGCGAGTCGAAATTCATGACAGCCGGGGGCTGCTGAAGGGGCGTCCTGTCATAGGAGGCTCCATGATGGCCGTACCGATCTGTCCATCCGGAAAATGCACCGCAACTTTCGAATACCAGTGGTTTGCGATCACACGTTCTGGCACTCATGCTATTGAGGGGGCGAACGCCCAGAGCTATACCCCGTCTCTACACGATTTGACCAGTCAATTTTTTGTCCGCGTAAGAACTAAATGACGTCGAGACGAGCGCGCTAGGTGTTGGTGCAGGGTGACAGGCTAAGAAACGACTGCGTCTGTCCACACGCCGCTCTACTTCAACGAATCATCCGAACTCTTAGACGCGACGGTAAAATCCGTTCTATAGTTTGCGGGCGTAGATCATTCCTTTTGCCTAAAACCGGCGCAACATACTCACCATGGATCAGGGTTGATGACATGAACAAATTATCGTTATTGATTCTTCCACTACTCTTGGGCCACAACATCAGCATGGCGGCCATTTCTGCTGATCTGCGCCTCGCTGTCACGCTTGTCCCGGCAGCTTGTGATATCACCCTGGCGGGCGGTGAATTCAATTTCGGCACCATTAGTAGCGGAACCTTAAGTGCTGCGAGAGAGAGCACCAAGACTTTCGCAAGTACAAAAAATCTGAGCATTGTATGTACCGGCCCATCTTTGATTGGTATCCGAGCCATAGATAATCGTACTGGCACATCCATCCGCTCAGGAGATGTTTATTACGGTATTGGGCGAGACAGTAAAGGCGGCAATATTGGTTATTACCTGATCGGCATTGGTGCGGTGCCAACGTTGGACGGCGTAGCAGCCTTCAAATCCAAGAGCGACGACGGAGGTGTCACGTGGGGCACCCTTAACGGTACTGCGTTATCACATTCGCCCGGCGCCGTACTTTCATGGAACAAAATCGCCGATAACGCTGACCCTGATCTGGTGACAGAAGTTGTACAACCCCTAGGGGTGGAAATGCACATCGCGCCAACTAACACTCTTGACATCAGTAACGAAATTACCATTGACGGCTCCACCACCATCGAACTGGTGTATCTATGAATACAATTTTCTAATGTAATTTTTACCTCATCACAACGAAAGTGAGTTGGTTTGTTTACGGTTACCGCATGGGTGTTTTTACTCAAGGCCGAGGTTATTGGCTTCAGGTGAGAGCACCCCGGTATGCAAACATTGCTATTGTTCTATCTATTACATAAGCGCGTTTATTTTTGCGACATCTGTTGGATCGACGGAGACAGACTTCGAGAAAACGCGTGATGAATCCGCTTAGCCATAGTGAAGAAAAACAACGTTGGTATAGCCGGCTACTGTTTCTGACCGAGCCTCGCCGTACAATGGCATAGTAGACAATCGCTTTATGCCTAAAATTTTCGTAACTGATCAAACTTGGCCACTGAAAATAAGCTGAACACGCCTAGAGCGCGCGTTCGGCTTTGGAATAGCTAGGAGCATGAGACGTGACAGGCACTAAACAACAAAAACGGATAAGGGTACTGGATCCGGTCGAGCGTACAACAGAAGTTGTCTTTGGACTGTTGATGGCGATGACTTTTGTGGGGACGCTCAGCGTCGCAACAGCTACCCAAGAAGACGTACATGTGATGCTGGTCGCCGCACTTGGATGCAATTTGGCCTGGGGATTGGCCGACGCCGTACTGTATCTGATACGCAGCCGGATCGACCGCAGACGAAATCGAACATTGATCGTCAAACTGCGCGAAACCCCAGATGCCTCTAAAGGACGATCCCTTTTGGCTGACAGTCTGTCAACGAATGTTGCAGCAGCCGCCGGACCCGAATTGCTGGAGTTGCTGCGCCAGCGCCTCATCGAGAGTGCAACTCCTGAGGTCCCAGTGCGGCTGCACTGGCACGATTACAAGGGCGCCCTAGGCGTGTTCCTGTTAGTCGTGCTGGCGACGCTTCCCGTCGTGACACCATTTCTATTCATTGATCAGGCATCTCTTGCCGTACGAGTATCTAATGTCATTGCCGTGATCATGCTTTGCATTTCCGGATGGACACTCGCTCGGTACGCGGGCGGTCGACCATGGCGCAGCGCTGTGGTAATGGCCGCCGTTGGCACAGGATTGCTCGCAGCCATCATTAAACTAGGAGGCTGACACGATGATACACAGATTGCTCTTACCAATGAGGTGATCATGGTTTCGCAAGGCACTCGGTGCGTGAACGAGCCCCTCTGATGGTTAAGCGACGGGCGCTGAATGCGGTGCACGTGGGTGCATCCGCACGGCGCCAATAGTTGAGCGTTACCCACCTGATCCCGAGCGAATTAAAAGACGCCGTGCAAACGAGTCAACAATCTAACGCTGCAGTGCGTTACGCCCACTATACTGAGCGCATTCATGTCATTGGTGAAACCTATGGTCGGTTGGTGGTACGCCAGGAAGAATAAAAAAATCGGTCCAATCGAAACCGTGGAATTGGAACGACTGGTGAGGGTCGGAAAAATTGGCGCTCACACTTATGTCTGGCATGAAGGCATGGATAATTGGTTGCCGATTGCCGCCGTTGCAGAATTCGCTCACGTCAAATTGGTTCAACCCCCACCCTTGCAGACCAAACTAAATGCCTCACCCGTGACGAACAGCATGGCCGGTCGCACAACACGTTTTTTTGCCCGGTTTTTTGATCTCTGGTGGGAAACACTTTTCATGGCGCTGCTTGTGGGCATCGCACTAGGCCGATTCTCCCCTGCAAATGTAGGATGGATCAACCAGCCCGGCGCGATTCAGGTTTTCGGTCTTGTTTGTGTACCGATTGCGCTGGTCTTCGACGCCCTGCTCTATCGGGCCGCAGGAAACACCCCAGGAAAAAGTCTGCTTGGTCTCCAAGTGGTCGCTTCTAAAGGCAGTCCTCTCAGTTTGGCTGAGTATCTCACACGCAATCTCTCCCTGTGGGTGAAAGGACTTGCATTGGGACTACCGCTGATAAGTCTATTCACGCTCATCATTCAGTGGCGCCAGCTGGGTAAAGGATTGCCAACGACTTACGACGAGCGCCCAAAGTTTCGTGTACTGGCGGTTCCTATTCCCGGGTGGCGGAAAATCGTTTTTGTGTGGTTTTTTGCGAGCCTGGTCCTGCTGACAGCAGTACTGCATATCGTTCAACAATCCAACCAGCCTGACGCCCACAGCGAAATTCAACAACGCTACCTGTGGGAAAATCGGCATACCGGACTCAACACCACGATTGATTCCCGGTGGCGTAACTCACTCCAGCCAATCAGTCTCGATCACCAGATCCATATGTTCTCCGAACAATCCGAACACTCGGTAGTGATGTTCGCGCGAGAGTTGGCGGGAGGCTACAACTTGGACAACTACGTGCATATGTTTCGTCAGGCAACCTCACAGACATTGCATTTTGCGAATACTGGGCAATATTTTGTGAGGGATGGACGCCAAGGATGGCGAGGTGCGGGCACTATTCGCACGCACAAAACCGATGACCGTCTCAGTGTTGAAATTATGCAGTACGGCGCCGTCTTCTGGCGCATTGTCACGATCCAAGCGGGACCTTTTGGTGACTCCGACGACTCTGTTGCGCAGTTAAGTGCCGACCTCTGGCGTACGGTCCACTAGCGGGTAGCGGGCGCAACGCGTGCTCGCATTAGCCCGGCGCAACATCGGACCAGACTTCGGCGGCTGACGCGCCGGACAACATGAATCAATTGCTTAGGGCAGATTGTTCACATCCGAAGTGGCAGACAGGCGTTTGGCGTGGCATCCGTACCACGCGCCTAACCGGACCGAAGACAATCAAAACTCAACTTACCAATCAGTCTATGCTCAGTATTTAATATCCCGAGCTTTCTCCCGCCCATCCTGTTTGGTATGGCGTTTATCCTGCCGACATTGCTGATTGCTTTTTTCATCAGCGATACGGCAATCCTGCTTCACTTGGCGTGCTTCCTGCCTGGTTTCTTGTCGAACGTCTCTCGCCTCACGACGCTGATCGCCCTGCTCGGTAAAAGCCCAGGACGACTGAATCGAAATAGCCAAAACTACGCCAGTTAACAATACTTGAATTCGGGCATTGGCCATAAAGTGCTCCTATTTTTTGAGAGATAATTGCCGCTGGACGCAAGTATCTCTGTTTAGCAGTCCAAATTTCAGCGAGCCATAAAAATGTAATGAGCCTACCATTCGTTATGACCTTGCCCACGCGTACCCTAAGGCTGTCAAACAGAGGTCAGAACTTGCAGAATCATAGTTGAATCAGCGAAGACGCACCATTCTCAACACTGCTTATCCAATAGGCTAATGCTAAAGATGAGCATTATATCAAACAGCTTACGCGACACCGATGTAGGCTCATGCTCCTTTTTGTTCGGAGCCGGTAAAATTCAGTTAATCAATTCAACAGAATCAACATCTATTTGACGCTCAAACACCTCGCGATCCACTTCGCCCCGCAATCGAACTTGGTTGTGCTCTGAAATAGCCACCATCGGCCAAAGTTCATCGTCAATATCTACGGTAATAGTACCGGTTGCATCCTTGAATTCGTACAGATCGTTCTGTAGTTGCTTAACGATTCTCCCTTGTAATACGACCTTTTCATCATCACTTGCTTCTGATGCCGCAGCCGCCGTGGTCACGGGCTTGGTTGCGCTCGGGCCAGAGTAGCCACCGTTCGCGAATGCTGGAGTTACGACGAGTGGAAAAATCATCAAAGCAAGCAAAGACCGTTTCATGCTGTTGCATCCATCAAATGTTTAAACCATGAGCTTGCACGCCCAAGCTTAACCATTCCTTAAAGAAGAAAAACGGTCATGCATAGCATGGATGTGCATCCGCCATCGCTGATTCCTCTTCTCGAGTTTGACGTGAGCATATCCTCCAAGACAGCGCAAGCCCTGCAATGCAACTCAAATTCTTGGCCACGGGTAGGCGATTCGCCATGACGAGATGCGAAACCCTGGAGCTTGTGGTTGTGCTCTTGAGCCGATGTAGGTGCGATGGGATTAAGACATGGATGAGTGATTGGCACAGACCAGCCAACTGTAACGAAATATTGCTGAACATGGCAGCTTTCGACATCGGGATATATCTTAATACAAGCTTAATTTTCATTATTTTCAGCTTGAGGAGCTGGAGCCGGCGGGCACGAATAGTTACCATGTGAGGGCAGCGCTATCACGCGTTTGAGGTGTGCGCTTAATGGAATCAGACTGACATAAGAGCACTCATTAGTGAACACGATTGAATTTTCTTCTGGCGACAAGCCTAGCTTTAGCGTGGTATTGGTCAATTACAAAACGCTGGACATGACAAAGATATGTCTGGAGTTGTTGCATGAGCATTTGGCGGGCAGTGCCGTGCCGGTTTGGGTTGTCGATAATTATTCTGCGGATGAAAGCACAGAATATTTGCGTTCGCTCGATTGGATTCGATTAATCGAGCGACCTTCTCCAGGCGCAGAGCAAGGCCATATGGCACATGGAAGAGCGCTTGATCTGGTTTTGAATCAAGTGGAGACTGATTTCCTTTTACTGCTCCATACCGATACGTTTATTTTTGATCAAAAAGTATTCAGCATGATGCTGAATAAGTGCGTTGCAAATGCTAATGTCGCCGCGGTGGGCTGCACGGAGCAGATCAATCGGGGACTGATCAGAAGTAGTTGGCGGTTCGCTTCCCGCCTATTCAAGCATTATTTCAGGCGAATGAAGATATCCTTTGGACTAAAATCAAGGGATCCAAAATTTTATCGGGAAACTCACTTAAAAAGCTTTTGTACATTGTGGAATTGCAAACTGATAAAAAAACATGGCTTGCGGTTTCTGATGGATGATGGTGTGCCAGGTTATACTTTGCAGGATATGATGGTCAAACTGGGTCATGACATCGTATTTTTACGCCCCTCGAAACTATTCAAATATCTTGATCATGCTCAGTCAGGAACAGTTGCCGCTGCGGGCGGCTATGGCAGCAACCATAGAAGAACCAAAACGTATGAAAATATGTTGAATCAGATCAAAGATCGCCGATGAGCGGGCAGTAGTGAATCGCAAATGCAGACAGGTAACACTGAAAACTCGCACAACCGGAGGACTACATGACACAGAACATTGAAAAGCTGCCAATTAAGACTACCCCCGAAATAGATTTTGATCTACGTGCCGCTGGTTATTTTGGAGCCTCACTGGCGCAAAAATATGCTAATGGCGAGCCGTTCCCCCATATCGTCATTGATGATTTTTTGCCGAAGGATCTAATCGCCAGTATTTGCTCGCATTTTCCTGATGAAGCAGTCGATGAGGAGATGCTGTATGAGCGCGGATACAAGGGGCAGAATAAGCGACAAATTAATCCCAACCAATGCGACCCTTTTCTACGACAAGTTTTCAACGTGTTTAATTCGGCGCCTATGCTGAATTTTCTAGAGGAGCTGACGGGCATTGAAGGACTGATTCCTGACCCCTACTTTGCAGGCGGAGGACTGCATGAAACTAAATCGGGTGGCTTTCTTGGCGTACACTCGGATTTCAGGTTGAATAAAAAACTAAATATAGAACGACGCTTAAATGTAATTATTTATTTAAATCGAGACTGGTTGCTGGAGTACGGCGGCAATTTAGAACTGTGGGATGCAGGAATGAGGCAATGCATCAAAAAAATACACCCAATTTACAATCGCGGTGTGATTTTCAACACAGACAAAGACAGTAACCACGGCCACCCAACCCCCTTAAGTACGCCTCCAGACATCTCTCGCCGCTCACTCGCACTGTATTACTACACTGCATTAAAAGGATCGCTTGATCCTACACAAAGAAACAAAACACATTACAAACCAAGACCCAGCGACCGGATCAGCCTTAAATATTATTGGACCAAATTATTTAAGAAAAAACCATAAGCCAGTTTCGTTATCTGCCTCCCTCGATACCAGCATGGCTAACACTTATTAATCTATTGAAACCCTAACGGGCACGGAAAAAGATGAGTAGTATCGTGCCACTCACCAATACGTAAAGTCGCATCTTGTATCGAGCACGCCACGTGCCAGAATGAAATTGCACGTGACGACCTGGACGCACTTATGGTGCGCCCTGGCCAAGTTGCTGTGCCAATGGAGATTATAAATCGATCCTTAGCAGCGTACTTCCCTACATTATCAAACGCCTCAGTCTGCACTGACATAGCAAAGCAAGTCCAAATTTCCGGGCCGCATGAATTGACATGGCAAGTGCTAGCTGTATCGCTCGCTCTGGCAACCTTATTTTGTAACCGGCACTTGCGATTCTTGCTTCGGGCGGTAATAGCTTTTAGGTATTATTCGCCTCTTACTAAAGTAGCAGTAACTAAGGAGTCAGGTGTGAGTGCAGGCAAGAAAATGTTAGGGATAATAGCGCTTGCACTGATGCTGTGCCTGTGGACCAGTTTTATTTACTTGTTTAACGACAGCAGTGACGGCATGTTGGGCGGTCCTCAGAACAGCACTGCCTGGTGCGGCACGCCCCCACCTACCAATGGCGCTGCGTCGGGCAGGGATCAACTGACGTTACGAATCACTAGCAACCTGCGCGGTGAGTTCATGCTCAGCGGCGCAGTGATCGTTTCCGAACGTACATTTAATCGTTACGACCTTGGCCGTAACGAACTACGCCTGCGGCTGGAACCCTTGCAGTGGTCGTACGACGTCTTGCCGATCTTCCATGAGCAGGTGAAGATCCAGCTACTGAGTCGTAACCTGTCATCCCTTAACAAAAGTGCCTATGCCGAACTCGAACCCCGACCTATCAGCGTGCCGGGTCAGACCATGAATTTCCCATTTGACACTTACCGCTACGGCTACAAACCGGTGTTGTATTACCTCAAGGGCAACGATCGTATCGACCTAAATTTCAAACACATCACAACGAGCATGGAGCTGTCGAATACTTTTACACCAATTCAACAGTACAACCGTGTGGGATATACCAATGCACAACCCTCACTGGCACGCGTGGAGGACTACAAACCTAATGCCGCCAACGAGTGTGCGTTCAGTATCGAGCGCAAGGGCTCGTTCAAGGTAATCGTCCTGCTATTGCTGCTGGTCATCGGCCTGCCGTTAATGCATGTGTTCTATCGCGACGAGCCAGGTATCGACTTTCTCGCGACGGTGGTCAGTATCGCTGCGATTCGGGTGCTGCTGCTCGGTCCGCTAAATGATTTTCAGTTGTACAAAATCGACTTCCTGCTTTTAGCGGTAATTATGCTTGTGGGTACGGTTTCACTGATCAAAGCGATGCGAGCCAATAGTCGGCGGGAGTTAGCGGTAAAGAGTGGTTCATCCTGGTGAACGGTGTTACAGCGTAGGGGGAGCATATAAGGCTGATCCTCCGGTGTGGCTTGCTCGCGAGCTCTGGCTAGAGACAGATTACCCCAGCTCAGAACACCAGTCGTTTCGTAGACGACCTTCTGATCACGTTGAATCTAGGAGCCTTCAAGTAGGCGCCATTGCGACTCCTGCTGCGCAAGTAATCCCTCTAGAACCTCGACCTACTAGCGCACCGTCCATTGGAACAGGCCCGGGGAGCGGCCCCCTTCCCTTGCCTGCTGATGCATCTCGGAAGCGCTCGCTTGGATCTGCAGCCTAAGCCCGTAAAACCTTCCCGTTCGCCGTCCTGGCTTTGAGCGTTCAGCTCTTAAACCGAGAACCGGTTGTAATTTTGCGAGGCTTGGCCCCTGCGTTCCGGGTCCTTTTGAACCGAGAAGTCGTTGATTTGGTAGCCAGAGGCATACATAGCTTAGCAGTTGCATCACTAAACATAGTTATGCACACAACGGCTGCGGCTCAATCCTCCGCCACCGCGGTCGAGTCGTCGCAGATACTGACAATACAATCCGGGCGAAAATCATTTGAAACAGCAAAGAGGGAACAGAAACGCAGCCGTGATCGCGCGTAAGCTAGCGACCTTAACTGTGACATGCGTTCCCGCGCCATTGCGTTGCACATCGAACTACATCGAACTACTTGAATTCATAATGCAGACATCGCAGCCCCCTCGAGAATGCAGTCTATCCAGAGACTATTTCAGGCAGCTCAGGCGATCCAAAAAAAATCGTAAAGCCGTCGCCAGTTTTTGTCTCAGGACATTGAGGCACCAAATACCCCACTTTTATGTGCCGCAAGCCATGCCGAGCAATCCTCAGCGGCGCTGTTTCCCAAATGCTAGAGTCGGGAGTCTAACCAAGAACCAACTAGAGACAACCTACACCAACTGCGCGCAAGGAAAACCCGGTGTACGTTGAAGTTGCCATTCAATTTGTCGGCGCGCTGTGGAAATTATATCAGTAAACAATAGGCAGCTGACTCCCGGCTCAAGCTCTCGTGCCGGGAAGCCATCAATCCGCCCTTCTATTACTAGAACTTTTATTGGCTTCGCGCTATACCCGGCAAGCTCATGACGATACCTAGTCGCTTGCTGGTAATCCGCGAAACACAAAGGATGCGAGGGGCGTTTGAACTCGATTAGCAAGAATTCCCCCAGCATGCTTTCATTCAACAGCAAATCTGGACGAATCGTGCCTTGCGCTCCGTAGTATTTCTATTTCAACAGCTCCTCAATCTGCCGTTTCAAAGTGATATTGGAAGTGAAGATGGTGAATGCTGCCCCCAAAATCCAAAGATTTACTTCCACAGCTTTGTGTACCGTTGACTCAAGACAGCTTTCATCTCGGACTAGGCGCTCCAAATCGTCCAAGAACTGCAATCTGGCCCTAGCTTGATCGACCAGAACAGCCATGTCGGCAAGGCCAAAGCTCTCCAGCGCATCAGCAAGGTTAACGACATCGCCTCGATTTGCTTCAGCGAGATGCTCGACGATAGAGCGATACTCGGTGCGTTCTACTGCTTCAAGAACAACAAACGCGAGAGCCTGTACCTTGTGCGCAGGTTCGTCGTAATACTTTTTCAGAACCTTTTTTATTGCGCGATCTGCGTACTCACGCTTGTGCTGAGGCAGTTTTTCCAATCGGCCGCCGACCGCTTTTCGCAAGCGAGCATGCGCGATTCGCATCTCCATACCGTGCGTAGAGCGGAAAGCCTCAACCAAATTTTCCTGCACGAAGGTGACGATCTGCAGGTAGGCCTCGCTGTTTTCGATTACCGAGTCCCACCCAGCAGTCACATAGTCCATCAGCCCGTCAGCTTCGACCTCGCCATACAGCTTTCTCAGCAGACGAGCAGGAATCTCATCACTGTTCTCCAAGCCAAAAAAGCCAGGCTTACCGACTGCCTTTCCTTCCACCATCAAAGTAATGCCGGGGCGTCTCAGACCACTTTTCTTTTTGCTAATGGCAAAACGAAGAGTCGCATCTCCCGCATCAGGAAACGTACCCCGCAGCTCAGTAAATTCTCCTTCAAGATCATCAATGCCCAGCGGTTTACCATTGATGATAATTTTGAAGTCCTTCTGCCGACCGTACTCCATGATCAGTTCTTGGCGTAGTCGATCAGCACTTGGGTAACGTAGCCCTTGGCGAAGATGCGTTAGTGTTACGCAGGTTCCATGATCTTCGGAGCTGCATTCGCTCACCTCTAACGGGAGCGTCAAGTGTTCGATGTCAGAGGCCGACTCAAGGTCCTGAATACCGAGCGTGAACGAAATCTGTTGGCCTCGGGCCATTGTGGTGAGACACATCACCGAAGCGGACATCAGCCCAGCAAATTTCCCGATCCCTTTCTTACCTTTGATCGGACGCCTTTTTTTTGATGTACGTCCATCAGTCCGCATCCGTCGATCAGATGCAATTTTCAGATAATGAGACTCAAGCTCCTGGCGAGTCATCCCGTTGCCATCGTCGCGCACAACAATAGGGCTATCGGTCAATGGTTCAGGTAGCTCTATTACCACCTCTTCTGCATCGGCATCCCATGCGTTATCAACTAACTCTTTAAGAGCTTTTTCTGTCGTTGAGTAATCTTGGCTGAGCAACGTTGCCAGTCGGGAATCAACCTGAAAATTTGCTTGCTGCATATCGCACTCCATCATGGGGATATTGGCCCAGTGCACGGTAACGACATGCACGAAAGTATGTTTCAGTTATTCTAATCACCCCTTCCGTGAAATTCGACAAGGCGATACCAATTTACAGCATTATTATTTACTACAAGACCGACCACACGATGTAATTCTACTCCCCTTTGAGGCCATTGTTAGCAACTAAAAAACAGCGCACCAGAGAAAAACCTTCATAGGGCTGAATGCGCGCCTAGAGCAAGGTGCCACGTGACGTTATTGGAAGATATAGAGTTAAAAGAACTGCTAGCCTTGATGGGTGAATCAGTAACGTATCGACGCCCATGACGAAAAACCGCTGAATTCGAGAGTATGGCTCTTGCCACAACACCATAACGCTGGCGATCCAATGCAAACATTTGAGATTTGTCGAGTTTTGAAACCGCCCCCAATACATGGTAGAAAGCGCCCTCCCTGCGAACTCCCCCCCTCACAGATTCGCACGCCTTAACACAGCTTTTTTTGCCGTAAAGTCACACGATTGATAATTTATGATTTCGTTAGACGCGCACGCAAGTTGCAAAGTGGGCTTTTGGGTCACAAAAGCCCGAGCCTAAATCAGTATCGTCCCCTCCACTACTCTTTCTCAGTTTAAGGACAAGTGCATGTTTGCGCCTGCCAATACCGCACAGTTTAAATTGCTGCTGCCCTCGGTCGACCACGATTTCAAAGTTCTGGCTTTTAAAGGCAGTGAAGCCCTCAACACGCCCTATGCCATTACCGTCGAACTGGTCAGCGAATACCCGAACATCGACATCGAGACCTTTCTCCACCATGGCGCCTTCCTCAAGTTCGGCCACAACGGTGAAGGTATTCATGGTCAAGTTTATTCGATCCGAACCGGCGAACATGGCCATCATTTAAGCCATTACAGTCTGGTGCTGATGCCACGTTTGGCATACCTGGATCACCGCCGTAATAAACGTATCTTCCAAGGGCGGACGGTGCCGCAGATTATCACTGAGGTGCTGAAAGAGCACGGCATTCTGGTCGGCGCACATGCGTGCTTCCAGCTCGGTTCGACGGTCTACCCGCCGCGTGAATACTGCGTCCAATATGATGAGAGCGACCTGTTCTTCCTCCAAAGGCTGTGTGAAGAGGAAGGACTGAGCTTTCATCACGTGCACACGCCCGACAATCACGAGTTGGTATTCGGGGACAATGTCAGCGCGTTCATAGTGCAAGATCCGGTGGCCTTCCAGCAGGACAATAGCCTGATCGCCGAGCAACCGGTCATTAAGCGCTTTAACGTCGGTTTCAATACACGCAGCAACCAAGTCAGTCGCCGCGACTATGACTTTCAGCAATCGCACGTGGTACTGGACCGTGAGGCCACCACTGAAATGACCCCTGCGCTGGAAGATTACGACTACCCCGGTCGTTTCGACAAAGGGGATCGCGGGACCCTGTTGGCCCGCCGCGCGCTGGAGCGCCATCGCAGTGACTACCAAGAGGCCAATGGAAAAAGCGATCAACCGATTTTGCGCAGCGGCTATATCCTTGAACTGAGCGAGCACCCGCAGTTGGCCTGGAACGATTTTTGGTTGCTCACCCGCGTCGAACACGAAGGTAAGCAACCCCAAGCCCTGTTGGAGTTCGCCAATACCTTTGCCTCCGATGTCGGCGGAGACGGGTTCAATCAGGGCTATCGCAACAGCTTCACGGCCACCCCTTGGGACGCCACTTACCGACCGGCGCTGGCGCATCCGAAATCGCGTATCCATGGTAGTCAGACTGCACTCGTGACCGGTCCGGCCGGAGAGGAAATTTATTGCGATGCTTTTGGGCGGGTCAAAATAAAGTTCCATTGGGATCGTCGCGATCCAGGCAGTGACCAAAGCAGTTGCTGGGTACGCGTCGCGTCCAACTGGGCCGGCATGAACCATGGCGCCGTGACGGTGCCGCGCGTGGGCATGGAAGTCGCAGTCACGTTCCTAGAAGGCGATCCCGATCAACCGCTGATCTACGGGTGCCTGCCCCATGTCGAAACCCCCGTGCCTTATCACTTACCGGAGAACAAGAGCCGAACGGTCCTTCGTAGCCAAACCACGCCAGGCGGGGAAGGCTACAACGAATTGCACATCGAAGACAGCCAAGGTCACGAAAAAATCTACCTCCGGGCGCAACGCGACCTGGAGCAACGGATCCTCAATGACAGCATGGCCGATATCGGCAACGACCGTCGCGAAGTAATTCGCCGCGACAGTCACCTTGACGTTAGCTTCGACCAGTTCACACAGATCGGACGCCACCACTCTCGCGTCACGGCGGGCGACGAAACGATCAGCGTCCATGGCAACGGCACACTCGATACCGGGAATATCCAGAATCATCAGGGCGGGCAATCAAGTGCAGGTGAACGCTGCCCACATCGTCGTGGATGCCCGCTCCAATCTGACTTTGCAGTGCGGCGGACATCACATTCAGATCAACCACGCGGGCATTTTCAGCAGTGTGACGATTGAAGACGGTGGTGAACCCGCCTGGGTGCCGTACGGAGTGCTGGAACGTGTGAGCTACCGCCTGCAATCGCGGGCGGGAGCGTTGCTGCCGGCGCCGCCGTGCCGCTTTGAAGAGTTGGGCGTGTGTAACTGCCCTCAGCATCAGTCATAGGTACAGTCGCATGATCACAACCATTGCTTCGCCCTTTCAATTGCCTGCCGCTCCCGGAGCGCTATGCCTGATTCTAGATGCCAGCTTCGATGCCCAATTGCAAACTTATCTTGAGGATGCAGCGGGCACGAGTGGCGCCCTGTGCGTTCCATTACTGGAAAGCACCCCGTATGCCGGTGTGCAAGACGTCGGGCCCTTCGCGCTGCTGTGTCCATCGACCAACGAATTGACCGCTTATGCCAGCGCCTTGCTGGAGCGTGCTGACGCCGGGTGTGTGGCCTATGTCCAGAATCCCCGCCATTTTGATCTGGCCATCGAACATTGGCGCAGCCTGCTGACAGTCCGCACCGATGAATCTACCGAACAAATGATGCGTTTTTTTGATCCGCGCTGGTTGGAGCCGCTGTTGAACAGCCTCAATGACAATGAGCTAACTGAGGTCATGGGACCGGTGACCGACTTCGCGTGGCGCAACGAGTTGGGCTGGCGCCATCGCCCCCCGGCTCCTTGCATCTGGGAGGGTGAGGTACAAGCCCCCGGCTGGTTTGACCTGACCCCGGCGCGTGAAACGGCGATGAATCATCAGCGTTTGCAGGTACTAGCCGGCCGCTTTGCCCAAGATTACAGCCATGCGTTGCCCATACCAGCCCCAGCGAACTTCGTGTACGACCAACTGCTTGCCGCCCACCACTCCGGTTTCACCCAAACACCTGATCAGGAACGCTGGCTGCGCCTGTCGCTGCGCCTAGGCGAGGGTTTTTGGTCTCGCTCACCTCACGGTGAAGTACTGGCCCGCCCGAGTCTGAGCCTGAGCGACAAACTCGTCGAACTTGAACGCCTCTGACTTTTTGGATGAATGCATGACCACATACACCGTTAAAGACGGCGATACCCTGAGCCAGATTGCCAAGAATCTGGAGACCTCGGTGCCTTTGTTACAGTCACTAAATACGCAGATCAAAGATCCTAACTTTATCAAGGCCGGCTGGTCACTGAACGCTCCTTCTGGGCCGACCCTTGTGCTGCCGCCCACGCTGGTTTTCGCCGATAGCGAAACGTCCATCTCCCTGAAAAGCGAACCCGAATGTGGGGATGAACTGGTCGAGATCATCCACATCACCGGTGAGGATAGGGGGGAGGGATCTATTTTCCAAATGGCTGGATTGTGTTAAACCCAGAAAGAAAAAGCCCGGCAGCTGTTATGCAGGGCTTTTTAAAATGTTCCTGCACCATGAAAAACTGGGTAATTCTTGGGTAAAAAGTGGATAAGAAAGGGGCAAAAAACAGGTAAGAAATGGGTAAGAACGGGGCAAAAAACCACCGCGGTCAAGTTCAAGCATGTCGACGCTCAGCAGCTCAAACTTAATGAGGTAGCCAGCCATATTAGCGAGCAGGACTTGATCCGCTGGCTGGATTTGCAGGTTCGACAATCTTATGTATCGCAGCTTCAGCTCCAGGCTTACGTAGTAAAAATGGTGAGCCACCTTATCCACCTACACCTGAGCCTGACCGCGCTGGTGCGAGCCCGCTTCCAGTTGGCGGACGCTATCAAGTCTGAAATTGAACGCCTGCGCAAGCTGGCGATGCGCAAAGGATTTCAGGGGCGCTTATTTGAGATGGCCGTTCCAACGCTGGAGGAAATGGCGCACTACAGCTTTACGTTCGACCCCGGCAAGTACCCAGCCCGGAACCTGTATCAGGGCAGCTATGAGCTCAACAAGCATTTCTATCCTGTCATCCACGATCTGCGGGAGAAAACTGGTACAGGCAAGCCTACTGAGGAATATCGCTGCGCAATGGCCATTGATGCCCACCTCAAAGTTAGACATTGGGTACGCAACATCGAACGCCAGCAACACTGCTCATTCTGGCTACCAACCTCCACTGACTACTTCTATCCTCACTTCGTGGCCGAGTTGGATGATGGCCGCGTACTGGTAGTAGAGTACAAAGGCGAGCCCTATAAAACCAACGATGACTCCAAGGAAAAAATCCAGGTTGGTCAGCAATGGGAAAAGTCTAGCAACGAACGCTGCCTATTTTTGTTTGCAATTGAGGTCGACGATAAGGGGCGGGATGTATTCAAGCAGGTTTCAGAAAAAATCTCGAATACCGGTCATGGACTAGCCCCATGAGAGGCAGGACACCGTTTCCAACTTTAGATAAGGGGAAACGGTGTCCTGTCTTTCAAGGGGTCGTTCAGCGTCACCAGCGCGAATCTTTGCGCAAGTGGCTGCATTCGCGAAAATTAGCAGCAAGGATGCCCCCAAGAAAAACAGTTGACAAAAAAATCCTCACGAAGCTCTTGATACATTTCACAATTAGAGAGGACGTTAAAATTCGGTTGTAGATCAGACTCGCATGGAAGAGGGTACGGTCGTTCCCGCTTCCATGAAGATGCTGCTGTGACCCCCTCAGGATTCAGAATCAAATTTCACAACTAACAAGAGAAGTGCCCTACTAAATCCGGATAAAATCCAGCCTTAGTAAGGCATTGTGTGAAAACAGGGCAACTCATGCGCTCCGCGTGCAAACTGTTATCGATCGTCACTTGCTCTCAACTGAAGGTTTTCACCATCAAACTCGTAATATCATGCTCAATACTTTCGTGCGACCTCATTGTCACTTGAATCCACTTCCGAGTCTTGTGAAACACCCATTATTATAATTAGACGGCTATCTCCGGAGATAGAAGCAATCCACGAGATCAACAACTCTACTGCGGAACTGTTGGTTTTGATCGCTCATAAACTCTAATTGGAATTTTATCACCTTTTTCTTCGGAATTCATTTCATCGGAGTACAGCTTATAATACTTAATCGCCTCTGCTTTTTTTTCCATATTCCACAATGAATCGGCAATATTTAACATCAATACTGTGCGCTTACCTATTAACTCGATGCCCCGATATAATTCTAAAGCGGAGGAGTCATCACCGGCTTGCGCTAGAAAAAACCCCAGATCGTTCAACGCTCGAACATTTTTTTTGGGTGGGTAGCAACTCATATAAGAGGACGCCCCCATAAATATTTGATCTTTAATTGCCATAGCTCTAGACTTGGCGTCAGAAACAGCTGCAACAGACTGGACCAACGCGCCGGGACTTATCGTCTCCACTAGTGGCTTAATAATTTCGCCTTCATCCGTAGACCACTTCCCCTCTTTCCAACTTCCAGAGCAAGCAGCAGCGGGCCGCGTTAGGAGCACACAGCCGGTTGTCAATGAAACAAGGTCACAGTAGCTTTTTTCCGTCCGCACTATCTGCTGACCGTCACCCAACTCGCCGAATACAGTTCGCTGAATTAGCGTATACTTTCCATCTGGATCACGGGAGCTTGAGGTGGTTCCACCCCCTACTAAATAGTGCGGCCCACTCTCGTACAAGCTGAATTCCAGGTTGTTTTTTGAAAAAGTAATTTGTTTCCAGACAGCGAGATTTTGATCCCATTCAGAAAACTTGAGGGTGGCGCCATCGACACCTATTAGATTAAGATTTTCAGCGTGGCAAGCTGTAATTAATAGAAAATGTGCACAAATTTGCATGACTAAAAATTTTAATTTAAACATTTCAGAATCCAGCTTTTAGGTGGTTATATCGCACGGATGCGTTTGTCATTCGCCTGCCAACACCATACAGCTCAAGCACTTTATTTTCATATATGTCGTAAGCGTCCCCCCAAGTATTAATATTTCTGTTGACTGTAGGGTTTTGAGCAAAAAAGGTATCTAGAGCGCTCCCTAAATCATCTTTTACATAGGACGGTCGATTGATATCATGGTCAAGAACCACCGCTTTTCCAAGAAGAGTTTTGAAAAAAGTGTTGGCAGTAAAATTATAACCAGTAGGTTTTTTGCCTAAAGCACTGTGTAGTCGATCTATAAAATCAGTTATCTGAATCTTCACGTATAACGGGTTTGACATTGCACAAGCCATTACTGCAACTGGTTGACAATCAACAACTCGCCCAAAAGTTGCGTCACTGCAACCAATCTTCAGATTGTTTTTTAGAGACTCACCTTCTAGCTTGGCTCCATTGGCGCGCGCATCTCCCTGATAAAACATTTTTGGCGAAGAGCTTGTTTCATCGAGCCTCCAACCATTGGATTCAAAAAGCTCAACAAATGCGATAGGATGTTGATCTTTGAATTTTTTAATTTGTGCGGGCAATTCACCTCCACCCGTAATATTGATTGTTTTTTGCATTGCACCTGCAGTGATTATTTCGCCATCGTAACTCTGCACACCATTTAACTTTGCCTCATTCGCAGACATGACAACTATAATTGTCTTTTCATTCTCAGTGACTTTCCCTTCGGATATCATCTCGCCCCACTCAGGCGCCTCCCCTAAATTTCTATCGCCGGTATGTAGTGGGCCATAGTGAACCATGGTAGACGTAGGCCAGCGAGTAACTTTTACAATGGCGTTGCAAGTACAGGATTTTGTTACGCTCATATTGGATATAAATTCAATCGGATGGAAGTGCCAAATCAGACTCGATGCCATCTGCGCACGTCCAGACAACTGGTCCCAGAACACGAAATTATCGATCCTTTCTTTTTCATGTTTTACCGTTTTTGGAATGGTCGGAAACAACTGGTCCAGTCTGCTCCACTTGGGCGAATCGGCTCTTTCTTTCCATTCGGTCGGATGATAAGCAACCAGTCGCGCCCACTGATCTCGCATGGCCGGGTTCATCATTGCCGCCTTGAGTTCGTCCGGTTCAGCGGTTTTATCGCCGTCGGTATCGATTTGTGCAAAGAGATCCTTGAAAAACTGCGGCATGTCTTCAGGATCGACAAAGCCATCAGCCATGGCGTTGCTCTCCTCGACAATCTCGAAGCCGAGCTTTTCCCGGTCGTGCTGGGTGATAATTGTGGCATCGGTTTTTTTTAGCCCCCCGGAGATCGTCTGACCATTTTCCACTACGCTGACGTCATAGTAATCCTCCCCTCCGTCCTGGATAATCGGAGCGGCTCTGAGGTCAATCACATGCTTTTTGGTTAGGCTTAGGGAGTCCGTTGCCGGTGCTTTCTTCTTGAGCACCGTTTCGCTCGGCAAATGCAGGTATTGCTCGCCGGTTTTTAACCCCGCGGCGTTTTGCAAAAAATCTTTGACCTGGGTGTCCGTGGTAAACAGCTCAACGTGCGCTTGGTAGTTGCTCTCGATCTCACCTTGTTCGTTTTTGATGTTCTCGATGTAGCCCAGATAACCCACCGGGTCTCCCGCTTTAATTGCTGTACCAACGCAGATGACTTCATCGAATCCTTGCGGTGCCACCTCCCCCCAATTGACCTTTTTATTGGGGCCTTCGTTCTCAACAATCGTCCAAAACGTCGCAGGCACCGGCTCGGGCCCCCAGCATCCTCCGCTGACCTTAGTACATTCGGCCATTCGTTGCGGTTGATTATCAATCATCAAGGTCAGCACCTTGCGACTGTCGAATTTGACTTCGCTGGTTACGCACAACTCCGCGTTGCCTTTTCGCGTGCCCGCAGGTTGCCCGTCAATGGCGTTTACCGGAGCGTTGTACAGCGGCAGTAGTTGAGTCGCCTTGGCTGTGACGATGCCTTTCCAGTATTTGGGCTTGACCCGCTCGGGTAGGGAATCGGCGGTCCAAATCGGCTGACCGGCCGCGTTCCGGTAGGGCGCGCCATTATTCAGGTAGGCAAACCAGACCTCATCACCGGCGTCACGGGTAGTGCTCGCGCCATCTTTCACACTGCCGGAAATGATCTTGCCTTTGGCATAGGTGACATTGCCGTTCTCGGCCTGGTCCAGCACCTCCAGCTTGGTGTCGCGGCTAAGTTTCCCGCAAGCGGGCGGCTTGGGTCCTGCTGCGGGGGCGACATCGTAGGCGTAAAAGTCGCCTACATTCATGGTCACCTTCGGGGTTGGTTGTTCCTCGGGGGATAACCGGTAGTGCTGGTAGGGTAATAGGTGCATGTACAAACTGTAAAACGTCAGTTTGTTGCGCTTGTCCTTGTTGGCCCCTTCTTCCGGGTTCGGCGCTGATGCGTACTCATGACGCACCAGGCAGAACGAGTTGGAGTACTTGAGTTTCGGCCCCGCATCACCGAAGGTCGTTTCCCGGTAGTCGTCATTGAGCCGATACGCCACGACCTCCCCATCAGCGATGCAGCACAGCGCATCGTCCCGCACACACTGGGGGGCGCTCAGGTCCGTAATGTGGATGCCTCCGTGCCAGAACTTATAAGACCCCAGCAGGTAATGACCCGACGTCTCTTTCTGGAGCTCTTGGTAAAGTTCGTTGACGTCCGTAAATGGTGTTTTGTCGGCTTTTCTGAACGGGTAGTGAAATTTGATCATTTAGTTAAATTTTCCGTACAGCAGGGACTGAATGCGATGCAGGCTGAGACAATCATGGACCTCGTCCTGCGGTGAACATCGCGCGTGGGAGCAACGTTTACTAGACGGTGCAGGCTGATTGAGCCTGTATATTCGTTGTCCCACGCGTGCTGAAAAATGAGGGGCTAACCGGAGAACCGAACAGACGCGGTTGGCTTACTTTCGCTGGGTATCAATTCGTCCAATCGTTCTTTGATGGCATTAATCCCCCACATCGGTTCTCCGCCTTCTTCGATGAGGACGCTGCTGAAGATCCCATCAGCATTCAGCACGATGTGTTGCCCACCACCCTTGAGGGTCAGTGTGGCGCCGGCATCGAGAATCACGTTGGCGCCAGATTTGATATGCACCTGATCGCCCGCCTGGATGACGTGAGTCACACTGGTATGGGTGTAACTGCTCCCGGTCACACTGGTACGGTCACCATCGCCCAGCACGGTGGTTCGCAAACCAGCGGTGTGATGTTCTTCAGTGCCGCCGATGGCGCGGTAACTGTTCCGGGTGATTTCCTCACGGCTGTCATTACCAATGGTGGCCGTGCTGTCGTTGCGGAT